>JAEXAZ010000070.1 GCA_023394255.1 Bacillota bacterium
TCGGTACAGAGATAGGTTTCGGTCGCTTCCAGCATGGCGTTGTCGCCGATCATGGTCGCCATGCCGATCTCCGAAAGTGCCATAAAGCGGGAAGGATTGTTCTGCATCGCGACGCGGCCTTCCAATAAGACCAGCCTGTCAGGCGGACAAGCCAACCGTTTGCTCACCCATGCAAACAGTTTCTTTTTGAAGCTTTCCGCCGCTTTTATGACTGCGTTACCCGTCACATAGGTCGTGCATGAGGCAAATGCACCGGTGTCGTAAGGCCCGTCGGTGTCCGCCGTGCGGGTATTGATGCGGGAAACCGGACAGTTCAGCGCCTGCGCGGCGATCTGTGTAAGGATGGTGTCCGAGCCGGTGCCCAGATCGGTCGCACCCGAACGCATGAGGTAGGTGCCGTCCTCTTCCAGGCGGATGGAAACGGCGGCCTGCCCGATGTTCTGTACGCCGGAGCCATGCGTCGCGGCCGCCATGCCCACTGCGCGAAGCCGGGTCTCGGAAAGTCTCCGGACCGGATATTTCCCGTCCCACCCGATCATTTCCCGGCCGCGCGCAATGCAGCGCAGCAGTGCCGACGAGCGGATGGGGGTCGTGAGAATCCCTCCGGCGTCGCCTTCCTTCGCACAGTTTTTGAGCCGGAAGGCAATCGGGTCGGTTTGGCACGCATCGGCAAGCTCGTCCATCATGCATTCCATGGCGAACGTGGACTGCGCCGCGCCGTAGCCGCGCATCGCGCCGCCCGGCAGCAGATTGGTATAGACGGTGGTGCCGGTAAACCCGATGGCTTCGGCGCGGTTGTGCATCGGGAGCATATTGCCCGCGGCGACCATGGTGACCGCAGGGCCGTCCTCGCCATAGGCGCCGGTGTTGTTCAGGCAGTCGACCTGAACTGCTTTGAGCGTTCCGTCCGCCGATGCGCCGAGCGTGATGCGAAACCGCATTTCATGGCGGCTGGCCGTTGCCGTGAAGGTTTCCTTGCGGGTCAGCACCATTTTTGCCGGACGCCCCGTTTTCAGTGTGACAATGCCGACATACGGTTCGCAGACCGTGATATTTTTCCCCCCAAACGCTCCGCCGACGCGCGGTTTCATGACGCGGATCCGGTTATAAGGCAGGCCGAGCGCGGCCGCGGTCTGTCTGCGCGTATGAAAAGGCGACTGGGTGGAGGTCCAGAAGGTGAGGCGGCCGAATTCATCCGGAAAGCAAAACGAGCGATGCGTCTCCATCATGCAGTGGGACTGCGGCGGAGTGAAGAATTCTCCCGTAACCACACGGTCGGACGCGGACAAAGCGCCGTTGAGATCGCCTTTTTGCACTGTGTGGCGGGAAACCACATTGTGTGCGCAGTCCAGCCCCACGTCGTCCGGCATAAAGACTCCCTCGTCCGGGGCGTGTACCAGCACGGGGTTATTTTCCGCGTTGGTAAAGTCCAGCACGGCGGGCAGAATTTCATAATCGACCCGAATCAGCTCCAGCGCCCGCGCGGCGGCCTTTTCGCTTTCCGCGGCGACAATCGCCACCTCATCCCCGACATATCGCACCACCGGTTCCAGCAGGAAGCGGTCGTGCGGACATGGTTCGGGATAGCTTTCGCCGGAATTGGTGTAGCGGCAGTGAGGCACGTCCTCATGCGTGAGGATGCAGGCGACTCCCGGCACCTTTTCCGCATGGGACTTGTCAATCGAGCGGATGCGCGCATGGGCGTGGGAG
This sequence comes from Bacillota bacterium, assembly GCA_023394255.1. Lineage (GTDB taxonomy): Bacteria > Bacillota > Clostridia > Oscillospirales > Ruminococcaceae > Anaerotruncus. The sequence goes on from JAEXAZ010000070.1 coordinate 1,711, forward strand.
GAGCGCAGGATTTTGACAATCAGCGCGTGATGATAAGCGGCAAGATCGTCGGTATAAACCGGTTTCCCCGTGACCAGAGCCTGCGCGTCAAGCTTCGGGATGCTTTGCCCGATCAATGGCTTTCCTCCTTTCCCACCAGCGGCCGGAGCATGCGGCGCACCAGCACTTTGCCCATTTCTCTGCGGTAACCCTCCGAACCGCGCATATTGGAGCCGAACCGCAATTCCTCCGAAGCAAGCCGTGCGGCCCGCTCCGTCAGAGCATCGGCCGGCAGGGAGCCGCGGTTTTGCAGGATAAATTCCCCGGCGTTTCGCGCAAGCGCCGCGCACTGCGGGCGAGCCCCGACCGCGACGCGGCAAGCAGCGTGATCGAGATATACAGCGCCATTCAAAAGGGCGAAATCACCTGCCGAGCCGCGCAGGCAGGCCGACTTGCCAGCCCCATCCTGTACAGGGAGCAAAATTTCCAGCAGGATATCGCTGAAAAACGGCCGGTTCAGGAAGTCCTCGAGCGGCATCATCCCGGCTTTTGCCAGACGGACAGAAGCGCCGCATGCCAGCAGGGAAGGGAGAAGGTCCGAAAATCCGTACCGCGCAAATACGCTTGCACCGACCTGCGCGACGGCCCGGAACTGCACGCCGACGATATTGGAGATGCCGTCGGCAACCAGTCCTCCGCAATAACCGCGCAGCAAGGGGTCGGTTTCGGCCTGACGCAGGGTACAGCAGGCGCCGATGTGAAGCGCTCCGTCCTGTTCGTAGATGGAGTTCAGCCCCAGATTTTTCAGGTCGATTCCCGTGTGCAGCTTCAGATTGCTCATCCGCAGCCATGCGGTGCCGCCCAGAATGCGGTTTTTCCTGCTTTTGTCCAATAAAGCGAGCGCTTCTTCAACAGTTGCCGGGGCGGCGTAGTTTTGAAAGGAAAACATCAGTCCACCTCCGGTTCCGGGAGCCCCATATAGCGCCGGACCGCGCGCATCTGTCCCATATAGCCGGTGCAGCGGCACAAATTGCCGTTCAGATAGCGGCGGATTGCTTCTTCGTTGGGCGTTTGGAGTTCCCGCTTCATCGCCAGAACGGTCAGGATGAATCCGGGCGCGCAGAACCCGCACTGTTCCGCGCCCTGTTCTGTGAGATAGTCTGTAAATGCGGCGGCTTCCTTCTGCATCCCCTCCAAAGTGTATACGGCATGGCCGTCCGCCCGTATTGAAAGTGTCGAGCAGGATAATACGGGAGTGCCGTCAACCAGTACGGTGCAGAGCCCGCACATGCCGGTATCGCACCCGCGCCGCACACTCAGCATCCCCGCCGTACGGAGCGTTTCGGACAGATATTCATCGGGTTCGATGGCAAGCACGGCAGCCTTGCCGTTTATAAGGATATGAATGTCGATAAAAAGCGCTCCTTTCCGGTTGAAACTAAAAAAACCGTGCAAAGCGTTGCCGTCTCTGCACAGGCAGGATGTTTGCGGCAAAAATAACAAAACAAACATGCCGGCCGGCGGAGCCCGGGATATCTTTGTCCGGACCTGTGGTTCGCTGTATATATAATAAGGTATCTTTTTCCGCGTTCCTTCCTATTATAATGGGAAAAGGACAGACCTTATTTTTCAAGCGCGGCCAGAATTTTTTCCGGCAGAAGCGGAAGGTCGGACAACTCGGTCCCCAGCGCGTCATTGACCGCATTGATAATTGCGGGAGCGACCGGTACAATGGAAGCCTCGCCAATACTTTTGCCGCCATAGGGGCCATGCTCCTCATAAGCCTCCACGAAATGAATCCGGATTTTCGGCATATCTGCGGCGTGGGCAATCCGGTAACGGCGGAAGCTGGTGGATTTGCCGCGTCCTTTTTCATCCAGCTCGATTTCTTCAAACAACGCCATACCGATTCCCATCGCGATGGCGCCCTCCACCTGCCCTTCCAGCAGAAGCGGGTTCAGCGCCGTGCCCACATCGCATGCGGCGACATAGTCCAGTACGCGTACAGTCCCCGTTGCTTTGTCCACGCGGACCTGCGCGAAATGCACGCCGTAGGAACCCGCGTTATAATAGGAATTATAGGAAAGTGTTTCAATCAGTTTTTCCCTGCGCTTGTCCATGGCGTACCAGACCAGTTCCGTCTTGTCGATGGACTTTCCGCCCTTTGTGGCAAAAACTCCATTTTCCAGCCTAATTTGTTCTGTCTCCACCCCGAACACTTCCGCTGCCAGGGAAAAAAGGCGTTCCCGCATTTTCCGTGCCACTAAAACAATTGTCTCTCCGCCCGTCCAGGTGTTGCGGGACGCGCCCGCACCGGTGTCATAAGTGCCCGCGTCGGTGTCGGAATGAATCAGGTTGATGTCGCCAAGAGGCATATCCAGCTGTTCGGCGACGATCATTTTGTATAAAGTGTAGGTACCCGCCCCATGGTCGCAGTTGCCGGTGCGCAGCAGGCAGGTTCCGTCCTCGTTCATCGCGATGGAGGCTACCGAAATATCGGGGGCGAACGGCGCGACCCCGTTGCCGTGCATGGCGGCCGCCAGCCCGACCCCATAAGCGTACCGTCCGCTGGACTGCGCTTTGCAGTCCTGTTTCTTTTTATCCCATTCGAACAAGTCGGCACCCTGCCGCAGGCAGTCCCGTACCCGCCCGTTTGCGAGCGAGGAACCGTTGACCGGATCAGGGGCAAAAGGAACCATCAGGTTTTTCATACGAAGCTCTACGGGATCGATGTCCAGCCTTTTGGCGAGCTGGTCTATCGCGACTTCAATCGCCGTGAATACCTTCGGCGAGCCGAATCCGCGCATAGCGCCTCCGATCGGCGTGTTTGTGTAGGCCGCCTTGCCGTCGAACCGCATATTGGGGACGGCATAGACCTTGAACATCTTGCCGCACATGGCGTGCAGCACGTTGATCGATCCGCCGCAGTATGCCCCCGCGTTCATAAACTGGCGATAGTCGATCGCGGTGATCGTTCCGTCGTGCAATGCCGCGATTGTGGTCGTCATTTTCGTGGCGTGACGGGTCGTCGTGCAGAGAATGTCTTCCTTGCGGTTAAACCGGATTTTGACATGCCGGCCAGACTTTTTGGAGAGCAGCGCCGCAATATGTTCGGCGGTCAGGCCGTCCTTTCCGCCGAATGCCCCTCCCATCAGCGGGCTGTGATAGTGGACTTTGGAAATCGGCAGGCTGAAAATCCGGCTGAGAATGATCTGCGTGCGGTGTACACCCTGTTGCGGTCCCCAGATTGTCAGGTTATCGTCCGGAGCCCAGTATGCGACGCAGACATGCGGTTCGATCGGGGCGTGATGGACCATTTTGGTCTCCATCCGCTGTGTATATACCACGTCGGCGGATTTGATGGCGGCGTCCACATCGCCGCACTGTGTCAGCAGGGGTTCCAGCAGGTTGCCTTCCGGATAGAGCTTCGGGGCGTCTTCCTCAAGCGCAAATTCGGGGTCCAGAACAAACGGAAGCTCTTCATATTCCACGCGAACCAGAGAAAGCGCACGGTTGGCAATGACCTCATTGTCAGCGGCAACCGCTGCGACGGCATCCGCAATACAGCGGAGCCGGGTATCAAAAACGCGTTCCGTAGCCGGAGGGGTGTCATGCAGGTTGCGGTGGATCCGGTTGTACAGTGTCTGCGGGGAATCCTTGCAGCAGACAACCGCGTGCACACCCGGAAGCGCTTCTGCGGCCGAAGTATCAATGGAAAGGATGTTGGCATGCGCGTAGGGGCTGAACAGAATCCGGCCAATAAGTGCGCCGGGGAACGCAAGGTCATCCCCGTAAAGCGCGTGTCCGGTCACTTTCATAAGGGCATCATCGATGGGGGTGGGCACGCCGATATATTTCACGAGGCCGCCTCCCTTTCCCGCATCCGTACGGCAGCCAGGCGGATTGCTTCCACAATCTTTTTGTAGCCGGTACATCGGCAAAGGTTATTCCCGAGTGCTTCCAGGATTTCATCCTCGGTCGGGTCGGGGTTTTGAGAGAGCAGGGCGATGGATGTAATCACCATCCCGGGTGTGCAGAAACCGCATTGAATGGCTCCGGCGTCTATGAACGCCCGCTGAACCGGGTGAAGCCGGCCCCCCTGGCTGACCCCCTCGATCGTGACGATTTTTTTGCCTTCCATATTGCGGGCAAGGAGCGTGCAGGAGTTTTTTGCCTCCCCATCGATCAGCACTTTGCAGGCGCCGCAGTCGCCCGTGCCGCAGCCGTACTTCGAGCCGGTAAACCGCAAAAGCTCGCGGACGACATACAGCAGGGTCCAGTTCGGCTCAACCTGCAGCGGATAATCCCTGCCGTTGATGTTCAAAAGAATGCTTAACATGGTTTTCACCCTCCTTGCCCAAAATAAAAACCGGCGGTACACTTCACACGGTTTTAGCAAAAAGCAATCGTCAAAAGACCATTGCAATTATACTCCGCCATGCCGAGTGTACCGCCGGCAAAAAGCCGCCTGTACAAAAAGAGGTCATTGCAAAGGAAAAACCTTCACAATGACCTCTTTGTCATTTTTTTATATTTTTATTATAGCTTTTCATTCAAAAAAGTCAATACGGCGCTGATTTAAAAGTGAAGTAAAAAAATTAAACAAAAAAACGAGAAAATTTATGCAATATTGACCAATATCAAGTTGGGAATAAAAAACATGTTGACAAATCATAGTCCGATGCGTTAGAGTGATGGCAACGAAAAAAGACAAAGACGTCTGACATGGGAGACCATGTCGGGTGTCTTTTTTTTTATTAACAAAGCGCCCAAAAAGCGTTTAAAAAAAATGGGGAGGGTCAATTATGAAAAAAATTTTCGCATTATTACTGGCAGTTTCTGTCACAGCTGTTTCACTAAGCGGGTGCGGCGGTTCGGCTGCGCCATCATCGGATTCCAAGAGCGGCGATGCCGCAAACCAAAGCAGTACGGCGCAAGCCAGCAGTGAACAGGCCTCGGAAAGCGAAACCGGCGGAGAGTTCAAGGTGGCGATGCTGCTTCCCGGTACCATCAACGACCAGGGCTGGAATGCGGAAGCCTACAAAGCGTTACAGGCCATTGAGAGCGGTCTCGGTGCCGAGACCGCTTACAGCGAAAGCGTGCCGCAGTCCGATTATGAACAGGTAATGCGCGGCTATGCAAGCCAGGGGTTCAATTTCATTGTCGGCCACGGCTATCAGTTTTCCGATGCGGCAAAGATCGTAGCTAAAGAGTTTCCGGATGTGGATTTCTGCATCACAAACGGTACGGAAACACAGGAGCCCAATCTGGCGACCACCAGTGTGGATTCCTATGAATTCGGGTTCCTCTCCGGAACGGTTGCCGGCGTTCTGACCGAAAGCAAAAAGATCGGCATTGTGGTTGGTGAATCCTCCCCGGTCATGAACGCTTTCTCCGACAGCTATCTGTTCGGCGCAAGTTATCATGATTCGTCGATCACCGGTAAAAGCATCACCGCGGGCACTCTGGAAGATGCGTCCAAATGCAAGGAAAACGCGCTGAACCTGATCGACGACGGTGCGGATGTACTGACTCAAATGGCCAACCAGGCGGGTCTCGGCGTAATCAACGCCTGTGAGGAACGCGGCATCATGAATCTCGGTTCCAACGGGGATCAGGCCCCGGTAGCGCCGGATACGGTTGTGACCAGCGTTGTGCAGGACATGAGCAAAGCGATATATGCCGCCGCAGAGAAATCCAAGAACGGGGAGCTTGAAGCAAAAAGTTATAATTTTGGCATCAAAGACGGCGCGCTGTATCTTACTCCGTACGGTAATTTTGAGGACAAACTTACGCAGGAGCAGAAAGACGCCATATCCGGATATCTGGAAAAACTGAAAAGCGGTGAAATTGATGTCCACGCACTGATGGGTAAATAAGCGGTTATGTTTCAAATTTGCCTCTGCGGCCGTCAAGCCGCAGAGGCAGCTCACTATTTACGGCACGCAGATTCCGGTGCCGTTATCAGAAATAAGCTTAGCGGTAACCGCTGGAAAGTTACTTTGCATCATACGGTCGAAACCCGTCACCACCATAAAAAGCTGTGGAATGGGATGGAAATTCTTGCAAACCGTTTGCGACAGTATGACGATCAGAAGCCGCAAAATTTCTAACAAGTTCCACACTGTTTTGAATGGTGATAACGGAAGGGATGGTTATGTACCATGAGCGAGAAGATAGGAAGTAAAAAACTGGGACAATTCCGGGAGATTGCGAAACCGTTCATTTCGGTCTTTCTGGCGTTATTATGCGGCGGGATTATTATCGAGGCAATCGGGGAAGACATGGGGAACATCTATCAGATCATGTTTACCGGGGCATTTGGAAACCGGATCAACCTTGCGGAAACGCTGATTAAATCGACAACTTTGATTTTTACCGGCATGAGTTACGCATTTGCCTATAAATGCGGTTTGATCAATATCGGCGCCGAGGGGCAGCTTTATATGGGAGCGGCGCTGAGTACCTGGATTGGCGTGAATCTTACCGGCCTTCCGGCAGCGGTACACATTCCGGTCGCATTGCTGGCGGGCTTTTTAGGGGGCGCGTTGCTGGGCGGATTGGTGGGATGGCTGAAAACACGCTTTGACGCAAACGAAGTCATCACAACCGTTATGCTCAATTATGTGGCGCAGTATCTCGTCAGCTGGCTGGTAACAGGCCCCATGAAAGAGCAGCCGGGCGACTTCCCGCAGACGGCAATGACACAGGAGTCCGCTTATCTGCTGAATATCCTGCCGGGCACCCGTTTGCATATGGGATTTGTGCTGGCGGTAATCGCGCTGGTGCTCTACGGCATTTTTCTCTGGCATACGTCTTCCGGCTACGAGATGCGTATTGTCGGCCAAAACAGCAGGGTGGCCGCCTACGCGGGGATGAATGTCAAAGGCAACGTGATGGCCGCAATGTTTATTGCGGGCGGATGCGGCGGACTTGCCGGCGCAATGGAGATTCTCGGCGTGCAGCACCGCCTGCTGCAGAATTTTTCAAGCGGCTACGGCTTTGACGGCATAGCGGTATCCCTTCTGGGCAGCAACAATCCTCTGGGAATTTTCCTGTCCTCTATCCTGTTCGGCGCGCTGAAAAGCGGCGGCAATGCCGTCCAGATGTTTTCCAATGTGCCGGCGGCCATTATCAACATTATTCAGGCGCTTGTCATCATTTTCGTTGTCATTGACCTGGTGTCCAAACTGTGGAGAAAGAAGGCGGTGAAGTAACATGGATAATTTCAATCTAATTGGAAATCTCCTGCTGTCCGTGATCCGCACAGCGACCCCGATCCTGTTTGTCGCGCTGGGTCTGCTGGTGATGCAGTCCTCCGGCATCATCAATATGGGGGCTGAGGGCATGATGCTTCTGGGCGCGTTCGTAGGCGTGATCGGGACCTACTGGACCGGGAATGTCTGGCTGGGCGTACTGTGCGCGATGGCCGCCTCGGGCGTTGCCAGCCTGCTGTTCAGCTATTTTGCGCTGACCTTTCAGGTGAATCAGGTGGTGCTGGGGGTCGCCTTTAATATTCTGTTCGGCGGCGTTACGACCACGCTCAGCAGAAGCGTGTTCGGGCTGAATTCCGCGCCGCCCAAGATCGATGGCTTTCATGACGCGTTTTTGGGTTTGCCGCTTCCGGTATACATTGCGTTTGGACTGGTTCTGGTCATCCATCTGTTCTTTTACAGAACGAAGCCCGGTCTGAAAATCCGCGCAGCCGGTGAATATCCGCAGGCGGTGGAAGTAGTCGGGCTGTCTGTTGTTAAGATAAGACTTTCCAGCAGTCTTTTGGGCGGTTTGCTGATTGGTTTTGGGGGAGCTTTCCTGTCTCTGGGCCAATTGGATTTCTTTATTGAAAATATGTCGAACGGGCGCGGTTATATCGCGCTGGCGGCTGTTTCGTTCGGAAAATTCACCCCGATCGGAACGATGCTGGCAGTGCTCCTGTTCGGCGGGGGCGAGGCGCTGCAATACCGCTTGCAGGCCGGCAACAGTGTTATCCCTTACCAGTTTGCGCTGATGATCCCCTATGTGATGACAATCATCGCGCTGGCCCTGTTCATCCGCAACGCGTCCGGACCGGCGGCGCTTGGCAAACCGTATCAAAAGAGCCATTAAGGAGTTGAACATTCTTGAAAAAATTTTTCCTTCCTGTCGATGTCCGTTTCGGGGCTGGTACCGTAAATCTTCTTGAAAAAATAGTGAATCCGGACGACCGCGTGTTTGTCGTAACCGACCCCGGCCTGATTGCCGCGGGGATCTCCGGCAGGGTGACCGCAATTCTCGACAAAACCGGCTGTGCCTTCACAGTCTATTCCGATGTGACGCCGAATCCGACCTCCGACCTTGTCGCATCGTCGATGGAGGTGCTGAAAGGGTATCGGCCGACAAAAATCATCGCGGTCGGCGGCGGAAGCCCGACCGATCTGGGCAAAATCATATCCGCTCTGGCAACCAATCCGCGGCCGCTGGCGGACTATCAGTGGAACGGCTTTGATTTTGAAGCGCCCTCGCTGCCCTTTATCGCAATTCCGACAACTGCCGGAACCGGTTCCGAAGTGACCCGCTGTGCGGTGATCGGGGATAAGGGCGTAAAGAAGGGGATCAATTCCGACAAGCTGTTTGCGGCGTATGCGATCATTGATCCGGAGCTGATGACCGGCCTGCCTCCTTATCTGACCGCGACGACCGGCATGGATGCGCTTACGCATGCAATCGAAGCCTTTACCGGGCTCGGCTCCAACCCTGTTACGGACGCGTGGGCGAAAGAAGCGATCGCGCTGATCGGAAAATCGCTCTGGACTGCCTGTGCGGATGGCTCGAATGTGAAAGCGCGCACGGACATGGCGCTCGCGTCGATGCTGGCCGGCGTGGCAATGGACCAGGCGGGGCTTGGAATGGTCCACGCGATGTCAGGCCCGCTGTGCACGCACTATCATCTGGCGCATGGGGAAGCAAATGCCCTGTTGTTGGAATATGTCATGCGCTTCAATTTGATGTCCTGCACAAAAAAATATCGAACCGTTGCCGAGTTGCTCGGCTGTGACACAACGGGGCTCAGCGATTTTGAAGGCGGCGCTCTGGCAGTTGAAACGGTTTCCAGGCTGTTTGCCGAAACAGGGTGCCCTGTGGACTTAAAAAAATACGGGGTAACCGCCGATGCCGCCGACACCATAGCGGAAGGCACCTATAAAATGTATATGATTGCAAATAACCCGCGCAAGCCTTCCACAGCCCAGTGCAAACAGGTTTTCCTCGAAATGCTTGCGCACAACCGATAACAGTTGCTCTGTAAAACTGACACAGGGGATATACAAGATCATCCGGAGAGAGGTATGAGAAAGATGAAAAAAGTTCTTGCAGTAGCCATGAGTGTGGCAATGTCCCTTTCCCTATTGGCAGGTTGCGGCGCCTCCAAAGCGGAAAGCGCTCCGGCGCAATCATCCGGTTCTTCCGCCCCCGCTGAAAGCGCCCCGGCTCCAAAAGAGTTTAAAATCGCGTTGATTGTGCCCGGTACCGTCAATGACCAGGACTGGTCGCAGCTGGCTTATGACGCGGTCAAAGCGGTTTCGGACGATTTGGGCGCGACCCTAAATTACTCGGAAAAGGTCGCAAGCTCCGATTACGACCAGATTCTGCGCGGTTATGCTTCCCAGGGCTACAACGTTGTTTTCGCTCATGGGAATGAATTTTCCGACGCCGCTAAAATTGTTGCGGCTGATTTCCCGGAAACGCAGTTTATCATTACTTCGGGCGCGGAGAGCGTCAAACCAAACTTTAACGGTTTTCAGGTCGGCGGAATTGATTCCGGCTTCATGACCGGTGCGATCGCCATGATGGTATCTGAAACGGGCAAAGTCGGAGCAATCGGCGGCGTGGAGATGCTCCCGATCATCCAGTTTATGAAAGGCTTTGAGGCCGGAGCGAAGTATATCAATCCGGAGGGTGAGGTTACCACAATGTTCACCGGTTCCCTCGAAGACGCGGCCAAAGCGAAAGAAGCAGCGTTTGCGATGATTGAAACCGGCGTGGACGTCCTCTCGCAGAATGCCAATACCGCTTCACAGGGGGTCATCATGGCCTGCCAGGAAAAAGGGCTGCTGAATGTCGGCGCGGTTTCCGACCAGCGCGTTTTTGCCCCAGATACCGTGTTCATCTCGGTCAATTCCGACATGATGACCGCGATCGGCGCAATCATCAGGCAGGCTTATAACGGCCAGCTGAGCGGCGAGGTCAAAAACCTTGGCATTAAAGAGGGCGCAATCATGCTGACCGATTACAGCGAGGAAGCGTCTGCCCGCGTTCCGGATGAAACGAAAGCAAAAATCCAGGAGCTGTACGATCAGATTGCCTCCGGTGAAGTAGACCCGGTTGCGCTTGCCGGTAACTGACAATGGACAAAACGTTTGACCTGCTTTTGCGGGACGTAAATCTGTTCGACGGTGCGTCCAACGCGAATGTGGGAATCAGGGACGGCAAAATCGCGGCTGTGGAGGGGAATATCCCCCCGCAGGCCGCGGCCGAGACCGTTGACTTTCACGGAAAGCTGCTGATCCCCGGCTTTGTCGATTCCCATACCCATCTTGACAAGGTCCTGACGATTCAGGATGAAGAAGCCGACGGGCTGGTGGACGCGGTCAATCTGTTCCGGAATTATCAGAACCGGATTCCCAAGGGAAAAATTGCGGAGGATGTCAAGCGGCGTGCGGCGCGGGTGCTGGAGATGGAGATTGCGCACGGTACCACCTGCGTCAAGACCCATTTGCTGTGCGATGAAGTCTGGGGCATGGAAAGCGTTTACGCGCTTGACGAACTCCGGCACGAATATGCCGATCGTATCACCCTCCAGCTGATTGTGCCGTGGTGCGGGGCAAACGCGGAAGAACTGGATACGGCCTGCCGCAAAGGCATCGTTGATTATTTTGCGGGCTACGCCCACCTCTGCGAGGATTTTCGCGCCGAACTGGACGGCATCTTTGCCCGGGGTGAAAAATACGGAATTCCGCTTGATTTGCATGTCAACGAATCCGACGTAGGAAATATCGACGAGTTTCTTTATATTCAGCAAAAAACGATTGAACTGCACATGGAGGGCCGCGTCAACTGCAGCCATGTCACCGCGATGTGCGCGGTAGACGATGAAACCGCCCAAAAGGGCATTGAGCTGGCCGCGAGAGCACGCACCAACATCATTACGCTGCCTTCCTGCAACATGTATCTGATGGGAAGGCACGACCGCCAGCCAGTTCGCCGGGGCGTGACCCGTGTCCATGAGTTTTTACAGGCGGGAGTAAATGTCGCCTATGCTTCCGATAACATCCGCGATCCGTTCCGGCCGTTCGGCAACGGCGACATGCTGGAGGAAGGGCTGTTTACCGCGCAGGTGCTCCAGTACGGCACCGCAAGCAAACTGGCGGAGGTTCTGCGGATGGGAACTTTCCGGGCGGCATACAATGCCCATCTATCTGATTACGGGCTTACCGTGGGGTGTACGGCCGATCTGGTGGTTCTGGACGCGGAAACCCCGCGCGAAGCGCTTGTCACCCGCGCGCAAAGGCTGCTGGTTTTGAAAAACGGCAAGGCGGTCAGCCGCAACGGCGTACTGGAGCCGTGAAAACGATATGGGATGCTTGCGGCGGGCACACCGCGCAAAGATGCGGTGCGCTTGCCGGAATCATCCGGGAAGGAGGAATGTGAGATGCGGCAGTACAGTGTCAACGAGGCCGCGGCCGCGATCATCGAGCGGCAGGTGCTTTTGGACGCCGGGCGGCTTCAAATCGAAGTCCAAAGGCTCGAGAACGGCGCAACGGTGCTCGATTTCGGCGTGCACAGCAAAGGCGGGTTTCTCGCGGGGAAGTACTTTGCGGAAATCGGCATGGGCGGCCTGGGACGCCTGACCTATGGCACCATGCGGCTAAGGGAGCACCTGGTGCCATCGGTGCGGATCTTTGTGGAGGCTCCCGCAGTCTGTGAAATGGCTTCGCATGTAGCGTTCTGGAAACTTCCGTACCGCGGCGGGCAGGCGGTGATCTCCGGCCCGGTACGTGCAATCCGCGGCGCGGACCAGTTTGCCCGCGCGGTCGGCTACAGAGACCCGGCGCCGTCAAAAGCGGTGGCCTGCATCCAGACAGGGGAACTTCCCGACGAGGAGCTTTGCGAACTCATCAGCGAAGGCTGCGGCGTTTCCTGCGAAAACCTTTACCTGCTTGCGGCGCGTACCGGCTGCATGGCCGGCGCGGTGCAGGTCTGCGCGCGCAATGTGGAACAGTCGATGCCGACGGTATATGACCATGGGTTTCCGATGGATAAAATTGTGGAGGCGAACGCTGTCACACCCCTGATCTCAGTGGTTGACGACGAATCCATCGCGTACGGACGGGTCAATGACTGCCTGATCTACGGGCAGGAAACCAATCTTTATGTGCGCTGTGCGGACGAAGAAATCACAGGAATGCTGAACCGGCTTCCGTTTTCGAAAAACGACGACAATGTTTATGGGGTTCCGTTTTATGAACTGTTTGCAAAATGCGGCAATTCCTGGGCGAATGTCCCACGGGACTGGGACGCGCCCTGCAAAATCAATTTTATCAATCTGACGACAGGGCATGTCTTTTCAACCGGGCAGCTTTGTACGGATGTTCTGGAACGGTCTTTTATGGGGGAAGGGGGAATGAAACGATGAACCGGCAGATCACTGACCTTGGCGTTTCGAACACAGCTTCCTGGCATGGCGTTCTGGAGCTGCTGCAACGCCTGTGCG
>JAEXAZ010000098.1 GCA_023394255.1 Bacillota bacterium
CGTCCCGTGCGCTGCACCGTCCGGTCAAAATCACGCTGAACCGGGAGGAATCGCTCAATCTTTCCACCAAACGGCACCCCTATCAGATCGACTATGAAATTGGCCTGCGCAGGGATGGCTGCATCCGGTTTGTCGACGCGCGGTTCCTGAGCGACGGGGGCCCATACCGGAATTTAAGCCCCGGCGTGCTGGAGCAGAGCATGATTTTCAGCTGCGGGCCTTACCGTATCCCGAACGGCCGCGTGCGAGGGAAGTCTTTAAAAACGAACAACACACTTTCAGGGGCGTTTCGTGGGTTCGGCATCAATCAGGCGGCCATTTCTGTCGAAGTCGCGCTGGATATTGCGGCGGAAAAGCTGGGAATCGACCCGTTTGAACTGCGGCTGCGCAATGCCGTGGATTCCGGGGACGTCACATTTTCCGGCCAGCATGTGCAGTATAGCGTAGGTATTCGCGACACCATTTCGCTCTGCCGCGACAGGCTGCGTGAGGTCTTAAAAGAGTATGAAGGGCGGTATCCCGACGGCACGAAAGTGCTGGGCTGGGGGATGGCGAGCGGTTATAAAAATGTGGGCGTCGGAAAGGGCGTGCCCGACGACGGGGGCGCGATTCTGACGAAAACGGCGGAGGGCAAAATCGAACTGCGCGTTTCCGGCATCGATATGGGACAGGGCTTCCGCACGGCGATGCGCCAGCTCGCCGCGGAAGCGCTCGATGAGGAGCCGGAGAATATCTTTCTGATCAACGGGGACACCTCCCTGACGCCTAAGCATGGACAGGCGGTCAGCGAACGGCAGACGCTCAACAGCGGAAACGCGGTGGTGCGGGCGGCGAAGCTGCTGCTGGAAAAACTCGAACAGGACCCCTGGAAACCGGGAGAAGCCCGGTCGGCGCGCTACGATTATGTCGCGCCGAAAACCTATGCCCTGCACGATGAGGAGGGCCGCAAAAAAGCGGGGAACCAATACCGCAATTACCCGTCCTATGCCTATACCACACAGGCTGCGATTATAGAGGTGGATACGGCGACCGGCAAAACGAAGGTGCTGAAAGTAGTGGCGGTCCATGACGTGGGCCGTGCGATCAATCCGCATATCATCGAAGGCCAGATCGAGGGAAGCTGCTCCATGGGGATCGGGTACGCGCTGACGGAGCATTTTTCCGTCGTGGACGGTGTACCCCTGGAAAAAAATTATGGAAAGCTGGGGATGCCGACGATTGACGAGACGCCGGAATACGAGCTGATCCTTGTGGAAGATCCGGAACCGGAAGGGCCGTTCGGCGCCAAAGGTATTTCAGAGGTTGCAACGGTGCCAATGACGCCCGCGGTGATGAACGCAGTCTGCCATGCGATCGGCCTGCGGTTTTTTACGCTGCCGATCACCCCTCAGGCCATTCTGGATGGCCTGAGGAAAAAATGACCCTGTGCCGCGATTGACAGCCGCTTCCAATCTGTTTATACTGGGAGTATTATCGGAAGGGGGTGCCGCCTATGCCGAAGACACGCAGGGAATGGATCCTGGAGATTCTGTCCGACGGGAAAACAGTCAGCGCAAATACGCTGGCGGCAATGCTTCAGGTCAGCCGGCAGGCGATTCTAAACGAAATCGCTCTGCTCCGTGCATTAGACTATGAGATTGTGGCGACTCCGAAGGGCTACCGGCTGGGGCAAAGGAGCCTGCCGAATGGCGTTACCAAACAGATTCGGGTCCGGCACGCGCCGGAGCAGACGCGCGAGGAACTGTATCTGATTACCGATCAGGGCGGCGCTGTTTTGGATGTCAGCGTGCGGCACCGCACGCTGGGCAACCTGACGGGTGAGGTGCGGGTCTATTCCCGGTATGACGCGGACCGGTTTCTGGAACGCAGCAAAAATATCCCGCTGCTGTGCGGTATAACCGGCGGCAGCCATACCCATACAATCTGGGGCGCAGACAAAAACGTTCTCGAACGGGTGGAAGCCGCGCTTCGCAAAAGGGGATTTTTAGCGGAGAAAGAGGATACCTGAACCAAAATGAAATCGATTACTGTGTAGAAATACAAGTTTTTTAGTGCATTCGGATGTTTCCAATTGCGCAAACAAAGAAAAAATAAAAACCGCCTAAATCTGCATTATGGGCAGATTTAAGCGGTTTTTACCGATGCTTTACAATGTTTTGTATTGGCGGAGATGGAGAGATTCGAACTCTATTAAAATGCCTTTATAATCGCATTTTCTCCATCTACTGTGTATTTTTTGTGTATTGGTTGAGCTTTTGTGCAGATTCAGCCATCTTCTTTTTTGTGATGTGAGTGTATATATCAAGCGTCGTTGAAATGTTTGCATGCCCTAGCATAGCCTGTGCGTCCTTGGCATCTATACCGGCTTCATGAAGGATTGTAGCAAATCCATGCCTAACGATGTGAGGAGTTATCGTAAGCCCGGTTTCGCGCTGATAGTATAGCCATAAATCTTCTAGTCGGCTAGATGTTAGTAATGCCCCTTTTTCGTTAAACAAAAAATCATTTGGTTTTCCCCTTGGCAATTTTTCAGCCAATACGTCTAGCAGCACAATGTCACGATTCCCACGCTCTGTTTTAGGCTGCTTTGTGTGTGGTGAGTTCCCCTCATAATAAACACTTTTAGTGATGTGGATAATCTTTTCTTTCATGTCTATGTCTTTATATTGAATAGCAAGAGCCTCGCCGCGCCTACAGCCGGTATAAAGCAGAAAGTATGCAAACAGCCCGAACGGCTTGTCTATGCTGGTTTTGATAATTTCGACTTCTTCTGGCGTAGGAGGGCGGCGGTAAGATCGTTTTAGCCCCTTTGGAGTTTGAATATACTCTGCCGGATTATGCTCAATAATTCCATTTCCTGCGGCATATTTAAAAATTAAATTGAGTACCAAAAGCTGATTACTGTATGTCTTTTGTGCCCATGTTTTAGGCAGACTATTAACAAACGCCTTTACATCTGGAGGCCCTATATCCTTAATATAGGTATTATCAAAATATTTAACGGTACGTTTATAGGCCGGCGTGTAATTTCGCAACGAATTAACAGCCAGTGTTTTTGAGTGCTCCGCCCACCAAGATTCTGCAATTTCTTTAAAAATAGGCCCCGCTTCTTTTTTCCCCTGGTAGGAAATCATTTTTTGTTCAACTTCTTTTTCGGTTTTTCCCCGGAATGGGACCCGCTTTCCGTCAACAGTAACGATCTTTTCATAAAGCCCATCAGGGCGTCGATACATTTTTTTCTTGTCCTGCGGAGCTCCACAGTGGTTGCAAAATTTGCTGCCGTCCGGTATTTCCTTGCGGCACTTTCTGCATCTCATAATAAAAAACACCTCTCCAAGCCCTTGCGATTTGGCTTGTAAGGTGTTACAATCAAATAGCAAGAACTATAAATTTTGACTGGTTTATAGGGCTTTCGGCGACCGTTCTCTGTTGGCGCAGAGGGCGGTCTTTTTTTTATTTAAACATCATAGAGCCATTTTTCTTCGGCTTTTCTTAGCCCAATGTCATAATCGACTGCTTCGTACTGTATTTCCAATATTTCATTCCGATAGTGGGCATGGGTAGCAGTTATTAACATATCTTCGTATGGCATCGGGCTTTCTTTGAAGATGTCCTCTAGCAGTACCCTTTCCCTATCGTTTAAGGAGTCTACTGTAAATCCCAATTTTGATAATTGAAATTGGGAAAGCACTTTAATTCTATTAAAATCAACTCCGTTAAGATATTGATAAATTTCATATTTTAAGCTTTCTAGTCTATACTTGACAAACGCTTCTGAAACAAAAAAATTTTTGCATAGAAAAGACTTTAACTCTTCAATCCCCCACCAATTATTAAACTTATCTTTGCGCGCCCCGATAATTTTTAAAATCTCTTCGTATGGAGCGATAAGCTCCGCTGCCCCTTCATTGGCTTGCCATTCCAGGTATTTGTCTTGATATGGCCTTGCTTTTTCATAGCAATTAAAGGTTTTGCCTTTTCCATCTCTATGTATATTAAGGTGTATCAGCTCGTGCGCACAGTAAAAATTGCTTTCGCAAGATGACTGTTTACTATTTAGCATGATGATGTCTTTTTCGCCGTATTTATCAGGCAAAACAGCCATTCCCTGTAGACCATTGGTTTTGAAAGGTACACGCTCAATTTCTATCTGATCATCGTGATTACAATATTCAACTAAATCTATCGGGTAGGGTAAATTTGATAAATGCATATGGCCACGCAAAGTTTGAATTTTTTTATAAAGATCACGCTTTGTCAAGTACCTGTCCATTTTACCTCCGTCTATTTATCTTTATTGCGAATTCGCTTAATAGTCTCAATTGCCAGTTTTATATCGTCAGGATCTATTTCAGCGTCCTGGGCTTCTTTTGCATAATTTAAATACACACCACAAAGCTCCTCATCGGTGGGGCTTTTTTCGCGTCCAAGTAAGTAATCGACGGAGACATTGAAATAGTCGGCGACCTTTTGCAGCTTGTCCGTATTTGGCGATGATTTATCCCACTTAACAATTGTTCCGTTTCCAAAGCCAAGCTCTGACTCTAAATTTGGCAGGCTCAATCCCTTGCTGTTTGCGAGCTCGCGAATCCTATCTCTTAGCGTCATATTAATTCTCCTCATGTTACAAGAAAAATATCTCGTAAAACTATTGACAACAAGAAAATAATCATGTATCATGAGATTACAGCGAGAGCAAAATCGCATGTAGTTCATGAAATCCCGGTATAATGCGCCAACATTGTATCGGGGTTACTAGAATATAATCTTTACTGCCTACAATGATATATTAGATTATTTTCTAGTAGATGTCAATACCTTACACACAAAAATTTACAAAAGGAGGTGTAATCTTGCTTTTTGATAGGGTAAAAGAGTTGTGTGCATCAAAAGGAGTGACAATTTTTAAGCTAGAAAGAGAGCTCGGATTTGCAAATGCTTCAATTTCCAGGTGGAAAACGTCATACCCGAGTGCTGACAGACTAAAAAAAGTTGCTGATTATTTTGGCGTATCTGTGGATGATCTACTTGACAGAAATGCGCTGAGATTATCTGACGAGAGCAAACGCATTGCAGAACTATTCGACAAGATGCCAAAAGATAAACAGGATTTGGTCCGCTGCTATATTGGCATGATCTATCCAAATTGAGGAGGAAGTATGAAGCAACTTATTCCAATGGACGATTACGGTATCTTCTGTGATGCCAAGGACACGGCAAGGGCAAATAGCCTTTTGGTGGCACAGATGTTTGAAAAACGTCATGACATCGTTCTAAGAGACGTTCGTAACCTTGATTGTTCGCAAGAGTTTCGACTCCTCAATTTTGTGGAGTCCTCTTACAAAAACGAGCAGGGGAAAAAGCAACCTTGTTATGACATGACCCGCGACGGATTTGTTTTCCTAGTCATGGGGTATCGGGGCAAGAAAGCTGCGAAGTTCAAAGAGGACTATATCCGCCGTTTCAATCAGATGGAATCCTTTATTAAAACCCTTGTGTCTGCCCGCCACGATTTCCCACTGCTGACCGAAAATATCAAGCTTCTGCACGATGACCCGAAACCGTATCACTTTTCCAACGAGTGTGATTTAATCAATCGGATTGTTACTGGAAAGCCCGCAAAGAAAATCCGAGAGGAAAACGGTCTGGCAAAAGGTGAAAGCATCAGGCCGTATCTAACGGATGAACAAATTAAATTGTTGGACGTGCTTCAAAAGGTAGATGTCGGCCTGTTGGTTTCCGTACCGGATTTTAATCAGCGCAAAAGGCATCTGGAGTGGTACGTGATGAAATGGAAGCAGGCGCAACATGGCGGTGCAGCATAGGGGAGGTCGCGTTTTATATGCCTCGTGAAAAGGAAGCCTATCGCGATAATTTGGAACGGATTGACAATGCTTTTCCAGGCAAGGAGCTTCTTACAAAAAAGGACGTTTCGGAGTTTACCGGAGCAAATTATAAAACCGTGAACAGGCTTTTCCCATTTAAGGACAACTACATATCAAAGGCAACGCTTGCGCGGTGTTTAAGCTAAGAAAGGAGGATCATCGTGCATCACTATATTTCGCTATACCGCGAAAACGGCGCTTTATACGCAACATCTTGGATTCAACTCAATCTCTTTAAAAGATGCTTTTGCCTTTGGAAGAAAACTATAAAAGTATAGGAGCTCCGCAAAAGCAAAGCCCCTATCTTCCACGTTATTTTCTTTGCCATCTGTGACCCGATTCCTGCGTCGGCGGCAATCTGTCGCCATGATCAATTGTTACCTGCCTGGGATCGTTTACCTGACCGCCTCTGGGGCCTACTTCCACATATTCCCCAGCGGGTAGGTTGTCCGTTCCTGGTTTATGAAGCGTAGCCATATCGCAAGCCTCCTTTCCTGTATATTGTAATAAATAGAATTTATACCACAATATGTAGTATATCATGTGCGGCGACGAGTTTCAAGAGGAAAGGAGAAAAAAGGGTGAGAAATTGGTTAATTGAGGCAAGAAAAGAGCGGGGCTTATCACAAAAATCGCTTGCAATAGCATCAGGATGCAGCCAACAGATGATCAGCAAAGCAGAAAGGGGGATGGGTATCACCGTCTTATATGCTAAAAAAATAGCTAAGGCATTAAACCTTGATTGGACTAATTTTTATGATGAAAGGAGGACAAGCCCATGAAAAAGCATAAGCCAAAGCCCCGCTTCCGGCAGTGGATGATGCAGGGCATTGAAGCGATAGATTTCTTGGTTGCGTCCACATCTGGCTTCCTTATCTTAGGCAGCTTCGGCGCGTGGGAATGCGAAATCATATCGTTTCGCCAGATGTGTGTCCAGATCATTGTATTTGCCGGTATCGGGTACTTGGCCGGCATTTTCGGATGGAGGGAGGTTTTGGACTATGGGATTAAACTGGGCCGCTATCTTTCCAGACCCCTGCAGAGACTGTCATTTAAGGCCACGCGGCAGGGTAGCCGAGTGTCCGAAGTGGCGAAAGAACGCAAAGCGTCGTGAACAGGCAAAATCGGCAGAACAGCAGGAGCGGGATCGGGCGCAATTTATACATATGGTCAAGCGGAACGGACTAAGAGAATTTCGCAGGGATAAAGATCGGATGAGGATTACATGATGGCGTCACTCGCGGTAATTATTCCGGTTTCATTACTGGCGATGGCGTGTGCCGGGGCTGCCAGGATAGCGGACAAGCAGTGCCCACATTTGAATGCAGCGAGGAAAGTAAATAAAAAACGCCCGCAGGCGCCGACTGCAGACGTTTTAGGAAGGGAAGCGAAATAATACTGTACATCAATTATGAACGCATTAACGACACATGTCAATAATTACTTGCTCAAATTTTGTCGAAAAAAGGGGGATGAACATTATAACAAGTACCGGAAAAAGCGAAACGCCCGCAGGCTGGCACCTACGGACGTCTCGAGGGATAACCACAATAACTTATTTTAATGTAACACCGAGAGGATGAAATGTCAATGCTCGAAAATAACGTTGTTGATATCAAGCTGCGTATTGGCCAGCAGCAGGTCATTTCATATTCAGACGCAGTTAAGGCCGATATCATGAATCTTTATGACCGCATGGACGTCGAAACAAAAGCGTTGTTTCACTTGGTGGCGAAAAAGTACGCACAGCCGCCAAAGAAAGGGTGATTTGTCAATGAAAAATGCTAAGCTCACTGTCAACGGTGACACGCTTCTAATCGAAGTGGATCTCAGTCAGAACTTCGGGGCATCAAGCTCCGGTAAATCAATCGTTGTAGCTTCCACCGAGGGAAATCAGCCGGTCGGCAAAGACAACATCAAGATCGGGCTGAATGTGTACAAGCCCAACCATTGAGGTGCTGCCATGTTTGATGCCGAAATTGCAAAGCGTGAATATGTGGAACAGCTCGAAAATGAATGGCGGGAGAATTGGTGCCAAAGACATTATAAGGCACTTGGCTATGCCCGCCCGCAGGATATTCCGTTTCATCAAATCCCCGCGCCGCCGGACTTGGCGCCGAAGACGTGGGTTGTACATAGATGGTCAACGGGCGGACTGGTGGCAGATTACGAAAAATTCTCCAATCTGCCCCAGGCACGCCAGACCAAAATACTGAAAACTTTATAGGAGGACTACATAATGGAAATCACTGTCAAAATCGATCTTACTGACCGCACACATTCTATTCTTGCTGCATTACTGGTGTCCGGACATCCGGCTAAAACCTCTCCCGCGGGTTCTGTGCCGGAAGCCTCAGTGCCGCAATACCAGCCTATGTCAATAAACCCTACCCCTGTGCGGCAGCAGGCTACACCTGCAGTACCTGTGGCTGCCGTGCCGACTGCCCCGACGCTCCCCAATGCAACAGCTTCGGCGATGCCTGCCGCACCTGCTACTACATACGCTGCTCCTACAGCAATGCCGGTTAACCCGACACCTGCCGCCCCCGTGGCCGCTACGCCTACATATGCCATGGAGGACTTAGCACGAGCAGCATCTCAGCTGATGGACGCGGGAAGGCAACAGGATTTACTTGGCCTGCTGGCACAGTTTGGGGTACAGGCGCTGACCCAGCTTCCGAAAGAACGCTACGGCGAATTTGCTACCGTGCTGCGCCAGATGGGAGCGAAGCTCTGATGGCCGACCGAAAACACGCGCTCCTGACTGCTTCGGGTGCGCATCGGTGGATGAACTGCCCGCCCTCCGCCCGGCTGGAGGAAACCCTGCCGGACAGCACCAGCGAGTATGCGGCGGAGGGAACGCTGGCGCACAGCATAGCAGAACTGAAGGTGCGGAAGAAATTTCTTGAACCGATGGGGCCAAAGGCATTTAACACCCGCCTGAACAAGTTGAAAAAAGACCCGCTGTATCAGGAAGAAATGCAGGCTTGCACGGACGAGTATCTGGATTATATCACTGGGGTATCGATGCAATACACAACCCGGCCTTATATGGCCGTGGAACGAAAGCTGGATTTCTCCCGATTTGTCCCGGAAGGCTTTGGTACCGGTGACTGCATCCTCATAGGCGGCAACACCCTGCATGTGATTGACTACAAGCACGGGAAAGGGGTACCGGTCAGCCCTGAGGATAATCCCCAGCTAAAGCTGTACGGCCTTGGCGCACTGGAAGCCTACGGTATGCTCTACGATATACACGACATTGTACTTACGATCTTCCAGCCACGCGCAGACGGCGACACAGTTAAAGAGTGGAGTATCTCCCGTGATGATCTGGTCAACTGGGGCGTGTTCACGGTAAGGCCGCTGGCAGAAAAGGCATTCGCAGGTGAGGGCGAATTCCATGGCGGCGACTGGTGCCGGTTCTGTCGGGCGAAGGATACTTGCAGAGCACGAGCAGGGCAGTATACCGCGCTGGAGGACTTCGGCAGCCCCAACAGCAAGACAGAAACCGGTACTTTGCCAAAACCGCCACTACTCTCTGACGCAGAGGTCGGCGAAATTCTTGAAAAGGCAATTGCTCTTGATAAATGGGTAAGCGACCTGAAGGATTATGCACTCTCCGCCTGCCTTGCTGGAAAGGAAATTCCCGGCTGGAAAGCAGTTGAAGGACGCAAGACCCGTGTATGGGATGATCCGGACACCGCCTTTGCTGACATTACTGCTGCCGGTATTGAGGAAACCATGCTGTATGAACGCAAACCGCTGACCTTGGCTGCTGTGGAGAAGATGCTCGGCAAAGCCAGATTTACAGAGGTAGTCGGTACGCATGTTACCGTATCCTCTGGAAAACCTGCCCTCGCCCAGGAAACCGACAAACGCGAAGCGATTACCCTGAAACCCACAGCCGCAGAGGATTTCACGCCAACTGCTGACGCAGTAAAGCCCAAGGAAGAAAAGCCTTTGAGCAAAGCCGAAAAAATGTTTCGGGGGCTTCCTCCATATGATGGCGCTTCCAATATTGTCCGTGGTGATCCATATTTCGCAAAAGCAAATAATCTTTAAATAAAAAGGAGAAATACATTTATGGCTAACAACAATCCCGCACATATCGTTTTAAGGAACGTCCGTCTCTCTTACACACATCTGGACAAGCCCTACGCCCAGCAGCCGGGGCAGGAACCCAAGTACAGCTGCACCGTCCTGGTACCGAAGAACCCTGCATCCAACCGGGCGATGATTGACGCTGCCGCTGCAGTGGCCACTCAAAAAGCCCTCGAAAAATACGGAAAAGGCTTTCCCATGACGCCGAAGGTAAGCGTTCACGATGGCGACGGCGTTCGCCCATCCGACGGCCAGCCGTTCGGTGACGAGTGCAAAGGCTGCTGGGTATTTACCGCATCCAATAAATCCCCAGTAACCGTGGTGGATCTCAATCTGCAGCCGATTCTGGACGCAACGCAGATTTACTCAGGAATGTATGCAAACGTCGGTGTGACCTTCTTCGGGTACAACGCTCCGCAAAACAAGGGCATCGGTGTTGCACTGGATAACGTCCAGAAAATTGCAGACGGCGAACCGCTTGGCGGCTCTCGCGCAAGCGTGGAGGACGACTTCGGCGCAGCGGAACCGCAGGTTGCCGTACCCTACAACCCTCCGTATCAGCAGATGCCGCCCGCGCCGCAGTATCCACAGTATTCGCAGCAGTATCCGGGACCGGTTGACCCGATCACCGGCGCACCGCTTACCAGATAACAGCAGTCCGTTCCTGGCGGGGTCAGCGTATAAGGCCCCGCTCCAAAAATCTTTTAGAGAAGGTGGCTAGTCAATGGCATGGAATTATCAAAAACACTTTGACGAGATGGTAGAAGCGCTAAAGTCTGAGCTCAAATATGTCTGGTACAGCGATCACACGATGGACAATCATTTTGTAGACTGCGATCTTGAAAGAACAATACGGCTCATTCCTGAAGAATATCTTCCCATTGGATTTTGCTATGCGCCTGAGTATTCACCATGCAGCGGGGTGGGCTTTGCTCTTCAGGAGCGAGAAACCGGGCGGGATTTGTGGGTGCATGTTCCGCTCATATGCTTTGAAAAATGGCTTGACAGCGTTGGTCTGTTAACAAGCGTCTTCCCCAATGGTACGAGGTACATTCAAAAATATGAAAAGAGTGGTGGTTGTTTATGATCCATCATTTAAATGTAGATTTGGAAACATACTCCTCGGTTGATATCAAAAAGGCCGGCATGTACAAATATGTGCAGTCCCCAGATTTTGAGATTTTGTTGTTTGCATATTCACTGGACGGGCTGCCGGTGCAGGTTGTGGATATGGCACAAGGGGAGAAAATTCCGCAGTACATTTCATCCCTGCTGCTTGACACGGATTGTATAAAACATGCATATAACGCCGCCTTTGAATGGTACTGTCTATCCAAGTATTACGGCTTCAACCTTTCTCTCGGTAGCTGGCTTTCCCAGTGGCGCGACACAATGCTCCACGGGCTTTACTGCGGGTACACCGCCGGTCTGGGTGCTACCGGCGCCGCCTTGGGACTGCCAGAAGATAAGCGCAAGCTGGCAACCGGCAAAGCGCTCATTAAGCTGTTTTGTACACCGACGACGCCCACAGCCAGAAATGGCGGAAGAACCCGTACGCTCCCGCACCATGAACCTGAAAAGTGGGAATTATTTAAGGAATATAACAGACAGGATGTCGTTACCGAACAGGAAATTGAACGCCGCCTGTCACCGTTCCCGGTGCCTGATTTCGTACAAAAGCAGTGGGAAACTGATCTGCGTATCAACGCTCGCGGCGTAGCCGTTGACCTCGACCTGATCCACGGCGCCCTCGATTGCAATGATACGATTACCGACACTCTGACACAGGAAGCTGTCCAACTGACCGGGCTTGACAATCCGAACAGCGTCCCGCAGCTTTCCGGGTGGTTGACAAAGGAAACCGGTTCGCAGATTACTGACCTGCGCAAAGAATCCGTTAAAACCATGCTGGACGGTGAGATAGAAAGCGCCAGCGCCCGCCGGGCACTGGAAATCCGGCAGGAGCTGTCCAAGACGAGCGTAAAAAAATACACCGCCATGACTGAGGCGGTGTGTGAAGATGGCCGGGTGCGCGGGCTGCTGCAATTCTATGGCGCCAACCGGACCGGGCGCTGGGCCGGCAGAATTATTCAGCCGCAAAACCTTCCGAGAACGAACCTGCATGGTGATCTGCTGGACTTCGCCCGCGATTTGGTCAAAGCCCGCAAACTGGAGTACATACAGCTGATTTATGGCAGCGTTCCGGATACTCTTTCACAGCTGATCCGCACGGCGCTGATTCCCGCACCGGGGCATATGTTTGTTGACGCAGATTTCAGCGCTATTGAGGCCCGTGTGATTGCATGGCTGGCCGGCGAAGATTGGGTGTTGGACGTGTTCCGGTCCCACGGAAAAATCTATGAGGCGACTGCGGCCAACATGTTCGGTGTGCCAATTGAGAAGATCACCAAAGGCCAGCCGGAATACGAGCTGCGCCAAAAGGGCAAGGTTGCAACACTGGCCCTCGGATACCAAGGTGCCGCGGGCGCTCTCATAAACATGGGTGCTTTAAAAATGGGAATCCCAGAAGAAGACTTGCCCGATATTGTTCGCCGCTGGCGGGAAGCCAATAGACGGATTGTTGACCTCTGGTATTCTGTTGAAAACGCCGCGATTGGAGTGGTGCAGACGGGGCGACCGGCAGGCGTCCGAGGGCTTTTATTCGCTCTCGAAGGTGACCATGCGACAGATCAGTATTTCCTGACGGTTACGCTTCCTTCCGACCGCAAGCTCTACTATGCCCGCCCGACACTCGGTGTCAACCAGTGGGGGAACCCGTCACTGCAATATTGGGGCATGAACCAGACAACGAAGAAATGGGAACCCATTGAAACCTACGGGGGCAAGCTGGTGGAGAATATCGTACAGGCGACCGCCCGCGACTGCCTTGCAGAGAATATCGAACGGCTGGAAATGGCCGGGTATCCGATTGTATTCCATGTGCATGACGAGGTAGTAATAGATGCCACAAAAGAAAAGGCAGACCTTGACGCGGTCTGCCGGATTATGGGGGAGCCTATTTCCTGGGCGCCCGGGCTGCCACTTAAAGCAGATGGGTGGATAGGGGATTATTACACGAAAGATTAAGGAGGAAAAATCATGACTAAAAAAGAATTACTCGCAAAACTGAAAGCTCTTGGCCCTATTTCAGAGCAACAACGAAATGACATCGTTTGTTCCCTGATTGGGCACAGTAGAATCCAGACCTATTTTTTTGGATACTACAACTGCGCTCGGTGTGGAGCGCAGATAGGGGACTCACTGGGAGGATGCTACTCTGGGGCAGAAAAAGCAGTAATAGTGGGGCACAGCTGCCCCACTTGCCGCGAAAACTACAAAAAATGCACTTGGAAGGATAAATTATTTTGCCCCGACCCATTTAAAGAACCCTAATTTTATTTAGGTTCAATCGCCTGCACCTCTTTTGTCATCAGCTCCATTTCAATCCATCGAACGGTCAGATCAATCAACCGCTTTAAATCTGTTACGTCTTTATCTTCGTGTTTTCTAATATAATGCGCCTCATCATTGCCTATCCAAACTGCTCTCGATGCCACGATTCGTATATTTTCGTTTTTAATATCCTCAGATATACACTTTGCCAACGGCTTTTTCTGTATTTTTTCTTTTTCATCGTCTGATGTGCTTTTGTAGCACAAATAATCTTTAATTAAAAACTCAATGGATTTTCTGTACCCTATTCCAGCAATTTCAGAAAGCCCATAAGCTTCCGCGGTGTACGCTTGATTGTATATGCT
>JAEXAZ010000120.1 GCA_023394255.1 Bacillota bacterium
CCGGTAATCTGTTCAATCAGTTTGGCCAGCTTGGGAAATACTGAAAACGACATTGTGCTTTTATATCGTTTGACGACCCGCAGAGCCACCATGACCTCCTCAAGGGAGGCTTTGCCGCCGATTCCGCCGAAAGACGTGACAATATCCGTCCCCCCGGACAGCGCCCACTCCACCGCAAGGGCCGTCGCGCAGAACAGCGAATCCTCCGGGCAGAACTCAATCCGCCCCCGCACCTGCTTTTTTACGCTTTCAAACACCCGTTCATAATTGTGGCAGAGGACATCGTCGAACCCGACAATGCGAATATTTTCCAGAACCCCATACTGGCTTAGAAAATTGATCTCCCGAATGTCGTTGGCCTGAATTTCCGAGACGATGCTGGGTAACGTGTTCCTTCCGCCGCGGCGGCAGATAAAGCGGTTGAATTCAGGGTGGGACAACGCCTCGTCCGGCTGTCTGATACGCAGGATATACTTCCCTTCGGGGGCTGGAGCCCCCAGCCTGCGCAGGGCGTTTGTTGTCAGCTCAATCGTATCGGCGCCCGCTTCCAACAGATAACCGATCAGGGCTTGAAGCTGCCCGGCGGAAGGATCGTACGTATCCAGGCAGGTGACGGTCATATCTGTAAGTCTGATCATAGGACGCCCTCCCCGCCATAGCATTAAATCCGGTATTTCTCCGCAATTTCGCCGTTTTCAATATGTTGGTCCATAATTTCCGCCACGGCCTTTGGCGTGAGCCCTCCATACCATACTCCTTCCGGATAGACAACGGCTATCGGGCCCCTGCTGCAGATCCCGAAGCAGCCGGTATTGTTCACCATGCATTCGCCGGAAAGATCCCTTTCCTCAATTTCCTCCATGAATTTTTCAATGACTTTCACACTATCCTTCTGACAGCAGAATCCTTTCTGCACCCCATTGGTGCGGCAGCTCGTACAGACAAAGATATGATACTTCGGGCTTACCATATTACGATTCTCCTTTCTTCTTTGTTGTTTACTGTGACGCCGCCTGCTTAACGGCATTTTCGATCCGGTCATAGGTTGATACCGCCTTGATCCCTTTGCTTTCGAGTTTCTCTAAAGGCGCGTTTCCGATACGCAGGGCAAGCACGCCGCTGCAATCAGCTACCGCCGACAGGATCAGATCCATTTTGGACTGCTTATCGTCCAGACAGTCTTCTTTTCCGGTACAGTAATGGTTTACCTGACGCTTTTCCACAAAGCGCGCGGTCGCGCCGTCGCTTTCATAGATATAAAACGTATCCGCATGGCCGAAGTGCTGATCCACCAGCATGCCGCTCTTGGAGGCGACCGCATATTTCTTTACCGGCAGGGCAGCCGTTTTTTCGACGGCTCCGCAGCCGCCCCTGAATTCAATCGAGACATCGTTGTCGAGCGTCCCGATTGCGTCCGCGCGGCACTGTCTGCAATGATACATCTGTTTGAGGTCGATAGAACACTTTTTCCGGATCTCCGAAATTTCCACGTTGCTTACAAGCCCCATATGCTCAAATGCCGAACCCGCCACAGGGATCATCTGCATGATATTGGAGATGTAGGCGCCCAGATCGCGCACTTTTTTTACAACCTCCTCAATATGCTCCTCATTGATGCCCCGCAGCACAACCGTATTCACCTTGCAGATAACGCCGTGTTCCGCGAGGTAACGCAGCCCGGCCAGCTGGTTGCCCAGAAGGATGGACGCCGCCGCGACTCCGGTGTAGCGTGTTCCCAGATAGTCGACATATTTGTAAATTTTTGCGCCGATTTCCGCGTCGATGGCGTTGATCGTAACGGTTACATGGGACACGCCAAGATCGACCAGCTCCTGCGCGTAAAGCGGCAGCATCAGGCCGTTGGTGGAAAGGCAGAAGGTCACGTCCGGGTCGTACTCCCGGATCAGGCGGAGGGTGTCGCGCGTCTGCTCAAAATTCGCAAGCGCGTCCCCCGGACCCGCAATCCCGACAACCGTCAGATTTTCCACCTGTTTTTTGACCAGCTTGTATTTTTCCAGCGCCTCCACGGGCGTAAGCACCTGCGTCGTTACGCCGGGGCGGCTTTCGTTTGGACAGTCGTATTTGCGCACGCAGTAGTTGCACTGGATATTGCATTTTGGCGCGACCGGAAGATGCATTCTCGCATAGTTCCCGCCCCCGCAGGTATAACAGGGGTGGGAAGCCGTCCTCTGCGCAATTGTCTGCAAAGCGCCCTCCGGTTTCTCTGCCTGCCCGGTATGCCGTGCCGTTTCAAAAAAGCTGTCGTAGATTTCTCCGCGGAACCGCTCCTCCTGATTTCCCAGCAGGACATTCGCAATCTGGTCAAGCAGGTGCAGGGAACCGTCGTAGCCGATCATCCGGACACGCTGCCCGCCGACCCGGTCGTGGATCGGGAACGCGCAGCGTACAAGGTTCACGCCGAGCCTGTGCGCCGCCCGTCTGCCGTCGGAGCTGCCAATCATGACGTTGACGCCCAGCTCGCGGGAGATGCTTTCAATCATGTCAAAATCGCAGTCGTCCAGAATCACGGTTTTTTCCACAAGCTGCCGGTCCGCGCATTTTTGGATTTCTTCTTCCAGCGCCGGGCGCAGCGTGGAACATACCGACCCGGTCGCCGCCAGAACGGGAATCACGCCGTTTTCACAGCACAGTCTTGTAACGGAATACACAAAGTCGGGTTCCCCAAAAACTGCCGCGCGCCCCAGTGCGCAGTATTTATGTGAATCGATCATCGCGTCGATATACCTGCCGCGTTCCTTTATCAGTTCCGGCGTTTTTCTGCCGCCCAGTTCGACCAGCTTTTCAATCAGCGCATCGGTGTCCCGGATGCCTGCCGGCATCGCCAGCCGCTCAAACGGCACGCCGAAATGCTCATTGAGATACCGCGCCGGGGAATCGTCTTCGCTGATGAAGCGGGATAACTCGATCGTATACCTTGCCCCCGCCATTCTGGCAATCTCTCCAAGCGGCGTCCCGCCCGATTTGATGCGTTTGTAATGCTTCTCATGGGTGCCGTCAAGATTTTCCGACAGGTCCGGCAGCAGAATATACGAAATCCCCATGCTTTCGAGCAGGTTCTTCAACTGCCGGAAGTCCGCCGGGGAAAGCATCGGCGCTATGAGATTGACCGACTGGTTGGGTTTCGCGTCCATCGGCGTCTGCTCCACGACCGCGCGCAGAACCCGGAAAAAGCCTTCGTACTGCGTTCCCGCATAGCCCGCCGAAGACGCGTTGAAGATTTTGACTTCCACGCCGGGATGCGCGTCGTAAAATTTTTTGATGATCGCGCCCACATCCTCGCCGATTGTTTCCGCAAGGCAGGTCGTTGCCACACCGATGATCTCCGGGCTGTACAGCGAGATCAGGTTTTCGATCCCCTTAATCAGATTGGCTTCGCCGCCGAAAACAGTGCCCTCCTCCGTCAGTGAGGAAGAGGCGACGTCCACCGGCTCGTTATAGTGGGTCGCCATATGGCGGCGGATGTAGGTGGCGCAGCCCTGCGAGCCGTGCAGGATCGTCATGCAGCCTTTCAGCCCGTAGAAGGCGCTGACCGCACCCATCGGCATACACATTTTACATGGATTGACATTCAGATCCACAAGGTTTGCTCCCATTGCCTTCACCTGCCTTTATCTGCAAAATTCCCAGACGGGACTGTTGAGCGAAAGGTTGACCTCCCGCGTAAAATTACGGATTCCCTCGAAGCCCGCGAGCGCGTGTTTGCGTTCGTGATTATGGTCGCAAAACGCGATGCCCAGCTTATAGGCCAGCGGGCGTTCCTTCACACCGCCGACCAGGATATCCGCCCCTTTTTCGAGCATGAATTCCTCCAGCTCGGCCGGATTGGCGTCGTCCAGAATCACCGTGTCATCGCTGACAAGCTGCTCGATGATTTCGTAGTCCTCTTTCTGCCCGGTCTGCGTGCCCACAACCACCGTTTCAATTCCCATTTCCCGGAACTGCCGGACCAGCGAGATCGCCTTGAACCCGCCGCCCACATAAACAGCGGCTTTTTTGCCCTTAAATTTGGGCAGGTACGGCTCCAGAAACGCTTTCGCCTTTGCGCCTTCCTCCGCCGTAAAAGCAAGCGCTTTGGACAGCGCCTGCTGATCGCCAAGTGTCTGCGCGATGCGTACAAGCGAACTGGTCGTATCCTCCACGCCGAAAAAGCTGACCTTTATGTAAGGAATTCCCATCTGCTCTTCCAATTGATTGGCAAGATAAGTGGAGGATCCGGCGCACTGTACGATATTCAGCTGTGCGCCGGGCATGCGCATGAGCGATTTCAGGCTTGCGTCCCCGGTCACAGTGGAGACTACCGAAATGCCGATGCGTTCAAGATAGCTTTTAATCATCCACATTTCACCCGCAAGATTAAAATCCCCCAGAATATTGACGCCTTTTACCTTCGGCAGATCGCGGTTGGGGGCAACCAGCCGCATGATGGCGTTGCACGCGATTTTATAGCCCTGCGATTTGGTCCCGGAAAAGCCCGGCGCTTTCACCGGTATCACGCGGATGCCGTATTGTTCTTCGGCATGGCGGCAGACCGCCTCAATGTCGTCCCCAATCACACCGACAATGCAGGTCGCGTAGACAAAAATCAGCTTCGGGTTTTCCTTTTGCACCAGTTCGTCAATCGCGGCCGTCAGTTTTTTCTCGCCGCCGAAAATGACGTCCGATTCCCGCAGGTCGGTCGAATAGCTGTTCCGGTAGGTCTCCGCCCCGCTGGACAGGCTGCCCCGGATGTCCCATGTATAGCTGGCACAGCCGATCGGGCCATGCACAATATGGTAAGCATCGGTAATGGGATTCAGCACCACACGCGCGCCGCAATAAACGCAGGCGCGCTGGCTGACAGCGCCGGACACGCTTTGCTGCTCGCAGCTGATTCCTTTCCCGTTTCCGTTACAGCACATTGCCTTATCCAAAATGGAGGTTTTCCGCTCCTCCAATACCGTTACACTGCCGTTCATCCTGAACACCCCCTAAAAATGGCAGACTGCAACGGGGCATGCCCCATTGCAGTCTGCGTTGTATCTATGCATCATGTCTGTTACATGACCACTTCAAGGTCTTTGTCTTCGCAGTCCCTGTCCTGTCTGTCCATCAGCGCGTTCAGGATTTTCTCCGCCAGCAGCGTCGCTCCGACGTAGCCGACCATCGGCAGAACGGAATGTACATAGCGGTCCAGAACCGGGAAGCCTGCCCGGACAAACGGAATATCCTCCGCTTTTGCGATCTGCTTTCCATAGCTGGTGCCGAGCAGCAGATCGACCGGATCGTTTTTGATCCACTGGTGCAGCTCGAACAGGTCCGCGTTCGCCTTTACGGTGCAGCCCTGCACGCCGTATTTTTCGCACAGAGCTCCCGCCAGTTTGCTAAATTCTTCCTTGGGAGTTCCCGTAATCACATATTTCGGAACCATCCCCATCTCCAGACAGAGCGCTGTCAGCCCGATGACGGTATCGGGGTCCCCGAAGATGGCGACGGACTTCTGATAGCTGTACTGATGGGAATCCAGCAGAATGTCCACCAGCTGCCCGCGCTGTTCCTCCAGTTCATAGGGGACCTCCTGATGCGAAATCTTGGAGAGCGCCTGCACAAACCGGTCGGTCGCTTCAATGCCGATTGGCAGGGGCATCAGATCATAGGGTACCTTGTATTTCTTTTCCAGCAGCGCGGCTGGTTCCGCGCTGGTGATCTGACCGAGGGCAAGCACCCTGCCGCAGTCGCCCAGCCCGCGGATTTCGTCGATGGTTGTGCCGCCGTTATGGTACATTTCAAAGCGTCCGGTCATCGGCGCATCCATCACGCCGCTGGTATCCGGGAACAGGGTGAACGGAACCTGCATAAGCTTTGCGATCCGTTTCAGTTCCCGCATATCCCCCGGGTTGACAAAGCCGGGGAAGATCGCCGTTTTGCCGTTCGGCGCACCGGTTTTCTGCGTGAGGTAATTGATAAATCCGCACATCATATTGAAAAAGCCGTTGATATGAGAACCCACATAGCTGGGCGTATTGGTGTGCACCACCAGCTTCCCCTCGGGAATGCTCATCTCCTGAATATAGGAATTCAGGTCGTCGCCGATCGTTTCGGACAGGCACGTTGTATGGATTGCGATAATGTCCGGGTCATAGAGGTCAAATACATTTTTGACGGCGGTTTTGATGTTGCTGCCCCCGCCGAAAACGGATGCGCCCTCTGTAAAGGAGCTGGTGGACGCCATGGCAGGCTCCTTGAAATGGCGGGTCAAAAACGTCCTGTGATAGGAAACGCATCCCTGCGAACCATGGCTGTGCGGCATGCATTTATGTACCCCCAGCGCGGCATACATCGCGCCGACCGGCTGGCAGGTTTTACAGGGGTTAATGCGCAGCGCGGAACGTACGGATACTTCTTTGGGCGTCAGATCCAACATGTTTATTCACCTCCTGTAAGCGAGCCGACCAGAATCGGGTCGGATTTCCACGGCGGCGTAACAAACGCCCATGCGTTCGTATACATCGCCATTGTAATATCTTTTGCAAAGTTGACGGCGCCCTTGAACCCCGCGTAAGGGCCGGCATAATCGTAGGAATGCATCTGCCGGGACGGGGTCCCGCCCTTTTGGATCACGTATTTGTCTTTGATGCCGGAGAAGAAAATATCCGGTTTCATCAGCTTGATCAGCAGTTCCGTTTCAAAATGGTTGTAGTCGTCCACGACCATGTGCCCCGATTGCATGTCGCGGATCATGCCGTTATAAGTATCCAGCGGGATTTCCCGCCGCAGTTTTTCAATCTCTTCCTGCGAAAAGCGCTGCTGATACAGCTTTTCGTCCGGCTCGACCGTAATGGTCTCGATATTTTTGCTGTCGGCATCCTCCTTGAGGGAGGGCAGCACCTCACGCCCTTCATAATCGTCGCGGTGCGCAAACTCATAACCCGCAATGACGGTTTCAACCCCCAGGTCTGCAAGCAGTTTCTGATAGTGGTGCGAACGGGAACCGCCCACAAAAATACCGGCTGTCTTGCCCTTAAGCTTGTTTTTATAATATTCCATATCGTCCAGAATCTCCGCCAGCTCATCCCGGATAACCTCTTCGGTGCGCCGGGCCAGTTCCGGATCATTAAAATATTTGGCAATATCCCGCAGGGACTGGATTGTTGCGCCCACGCCGATGAAGTTCACCTTCAGCCAGTCCATGCCGTATTTGGTGTGCATCATTTCCGCCACATAGTTGATGGAGCGGTGGCACATCACCAGGTTCAGATTCGCCAGATGCGCGTTTTTCATCGTTTCATAGGAACCGTCGCCTGTAAATACGGACACGACTTCGTAACCGATGCGCTTGAGAATCCGTTCCTGTTCCCAGCCGTCCCCTCCGATATTATACTCGCCCAGAATATTCAGCGAATACTTTTTGGCGGGCCGTTTGTCGCCTGTCCCGATGAAATGCTGCATCAGGCCGTTATTGGCAATGTGGTGCCCCGCCGACTGCGAAACGCCCTTATATCCCTCGCAGGAGAACCCGATGCACTTGATGCCGTACTCCGTCTCGGCCTGCCGCGCTACCGCCTGCACGTCATCGCCGATCAGCCCGATCGGGCAGGTGGAGCAGATCAAAATGCATTTCGGGTGGAAAATCTCCACCGCCTCCTGGATGGCTTTTTTCAGCTTTTTTTCGCCGCCGAACACAATATCGGATTCCTGCATATCGGTTGAAAGGCAATAGGGTACAAAATTTTGGCCGCCTTCCTCCGCCTGCGCTTTGTTGCGCCTGGTGCCCCAGCTGTAAAAACCGCATCCGATCGGGCCATGGGTGATAACGCAGCAGTCCTTCAGCGGCCCGACGACCACGCCCTTGCACCCTGCGTAACAGCAGCCGCGGTTGGTGATGATTCCGGGAATCGTGCGCGTATTTGCGGTAATCTCCTGACCCGCGGGGTCCTCCTGAAGCTGGATAACATGTTCCTTGCGGTTTTTATAGATCCTCGCGGAATATTTATCCAGCAGTCTCGTTCTTTCATCCATATCCAATCACCCGCCTAATATGCTTCTTTTGTAGATTCGCTCGTCCTGACCGTATATGCCTCCATAATCGGCAGCACAAATAGTTTGCCGTCCCCGGGATGTCCCGTCTGGTTTGCGTCTATGATGATCTGCACAACTTCCTCCACTTTGTCGTCGTCGACGATCAAAGTGAAAAACCGTTTGGCAATCAGCCGCTGATATTCCGTAAGGTGCTCCCCAACCGCGTTTGCCGGAACCTCCCCCGTGGCAAGGATTGCTTCCACCAGATGCGGCTCCAGGCTTTTTTTGCCTCTGCCGAGGCATTTGCGGCAGGAGAACGCCGGATAGCCGGCGTTGGCAAGCGCCTCTTTTGTGACGTTCACCATGTTGACGCGGATAAATACCATCACTTCTTTCATCGCCGCTTCCCCCCTTACAGGCCCTTCTTGCCGGTGCTGATGGTATACGCCTCCACAACAGGGGAAATAAAAATCCTGCCGTCCCCGAAGGTCCCGCCATTGGTTTTTGCGTTACGTAAAATCACTTTTATGATATCGTCCTTGTCCTCGTCATTGCATACTACCAGCAGCATTTCCTTGGGGATCTCGTCATAATGCACTTCGCCGACCGTGATGCCTTTCTGCTTGCCGCGTCCGTAGACATCCATCTTTGTGACGGCGGGAAAGCCCGCCGCGACCAGCTCCGACATGACAATTCCCGTTTTTTCTGGTCGGATAATCGCTCTAATCAACAGCATATACATACTCCTTTACATCTTTCTCCGGCATGCAAAACCTAATCCAGAATACCGTGCTCCATCAGGATTGCCTCCAGGCGTTCCTGGCTCATCGGCCTGGGGATAACAAACATGTCGTTCCCGTCGATCTTGTGCGCGAGCTCCCGGTATTCATCCGCCTGCGGCACATCGGGGCTGTAATCAATGACGGTTTTGCGGTTGATTTCCGCCTTCTGCACCGCGTTGTCGCGGGGTACAAAATGGATCATCTGTGTCCCCAGCTCTTTTGCGACCGCCGACACCAAATCCGCTTCCCCGTCGACCTTTCTGGAATTGCAGATCAGCCCGCCCAGCCGTACGCCGCCGGTGCTCGCGTATTTTTTGATTCCTTTTGCAATATTGTTTGCCGCATACAGCGCCATCATTTCGCCGGAACATACGATATAGATTTCCCTGGCCTTGCCTTCGCGGATCGGCATTGCAAATCCCCCGCAGACAACGTCGCCCAGGACATCGTAAAATACATAGTCCAGATCGTCCGTATAAGCGCCCAGCCTTTCCAGCAGGCCAATGGACGTGATGATGCCGCGTCCGGCGCATCCGACACCCGGTTCCGGCCCGCCTGATTCCACACAGCGGATTCCGCCGAAGCCCGTTTTCAATACGAAATCAAGGTCGATATCCTCGCCCTCCTCGCGCAGCGTGTCAAGAACCGTCTGCTGAGCCAGACCGCCAAGTATCAGGCGGGTGGAATCCGCCTTCGGGTCGCAGCCCACTATCATAATGTTTTTCCCCATTTCGGCCAGCCCCGCGTTTAGATTTTGGGTCGTGGTCGATTTCCCGATTCCGCCTTTTCCGTAAATAGCAACCTGCCTCATACAATACTCCCTCCAATTTTTAAGAATCTGATCACAAAAAAAGAGCCGCACAGCAATCGCCGGGCGAACTCCTTTGTTCCATTAAGCCTGTATTCTGTTGGTGCGGGTTCCTCTTGTATCTCAGTATAGAGGATTGCCCAGAGGATCACAATACATCAGATTTTAGAAAAAGCGCAAGTCCGATTTGCTGTTTTTATGATAGTTAACCATATTGAACTTGCATATTTAAAATATCCTTGTCCCGCTATTGACATACAGACCAAATTAAAATACACTCTTGTAAAGGAAAAATCCGAAAGGGAGGTGATTTCCGCAATGCCAAAAAT
This sequence comes from Bacillota bacterium, assembly GCA_023394255.1. Taxonomy (GTDB): domain Bacteria; phylum Bacillota; class Clostridia; order Oscillospirales; family Ruminococcaceae; genus Anaerotruncus. Next base: position 9,936 of record JAEXAZ010000120.1, read on the forward strand.
AGCCTTATATTTGCAGGACGGATACCCCACAGTTTCATTTTCAAAAGCCAACATGCTGGTTATTTATGAAAAGGGGACGGAATGGCGCAATGTACAAACCATACCCATTGACTTTTCCGGTGCAGGCAGCCCCTCTGCTTTGCGCTCCGGGGTGCGGGCGCTGATCGCACAAATGGGGGACTGCAGTATCCTCGCAGGGAAAAGCCTGAGCGGCATCGCCTATGCGGAATTTGACAAGGCCGGGTTTTCTATTTTTGATATCGATTCCGTAAATGCCGACACATTTGACGGTATCCTGCGGGACATTGCACAAAGCGACGAAAAGCTGCATAGAAAGGAAGAAATGATCCGTCGGTCGGCTCCCGTTGAAACAGAGATACCCGGCATTTATTTTCTGGACCTTGCCGCTCTGCAGGCGGAATGCCCGGGAATTTCCTCCAAGAAGGCGCTGACGGATTTTTTGAACAGCACACCTTTTCTGGAACTGCATCTGGTGTGCAGACACCTTCCGCCATGGCTGGAAAATGCCCCTCTCGATATCAAAACCAGCAATTTTGGCGAACAGGTTACCGCAGTCATTACTAAAAGACAATGTTAGGAGGGGTCTTCTTGAAAACTGTCCCTGAACAGCTGCTGACGCCCTACGGTGTTTTCAGCGGCATATCCGCGGCCGAATATGATCAGGCCGGCGCTGTGCGGAATATCCGGTTAACCGAAAAAAATATGCTGATTTCCCACGCAGGGGAACTGGTTCCTTCTTACACGGCGGATAATCCGCGCAAAAAATATAAACCCTCCGTTTCCTTCCATCCAAACGGGATGGTAAAGTCCGTATCGCTGGAAGAACAGCAGGAGGTAATGACCCCCATCGGGGACATCCCCGCAGAGCTGGTCACCTTCTATTCCAGCGGCGAACTTCGGCGCGTCTTCCCGCTGGACGGAAAAATCAGTGGATTCTGGCCGGAGGAAGAGGAACGCGCGCTGAATATCCCCTTCCATTTTTCTTTGGGATTCACCGATTTCTCCGCTTTGCTGACAGGAATCTGCTTCTACAGAAGCGGCGCTATCCGGAGCATCACGCTCTTCCCAAAGGAGGAAATTGACGTCATCATCCCGGACGGCGGCTGTGTGCGCACAAGGAAAGGCTTCTCCATGCACGAAGACGGCGCGCTGCAGTCGCTGGAGCCGGCAGTCCCGACGCCGGTAAAAACCCCCGTCGGGATTCTCACCGCCTATGATGAAACCTGCGACGGCATCTGCGCGGACGACTGTTCCCTGCACTACGATGGGCAGGGACGTATTGAAAGCGTGGTCACATCCGGTGACCGGATCGCGGTAATTACAAAAGAATCCTCCACGCGTTATTTTGCCCCCGCTATTCGCCCCAGCCTGGTGGATGAAGCCGCTGTCATGCGTGTTCCTATCCGGTTTTTCTTTGATTACACCGAAAATACCGTCCGCATTATGGATGCGGACGGTAAGGAACATTATTTTCCCCTTACAGAATCTACCTTTCATGTTTACCCGAATGCCATTGGAGGATGTACGCCGCAGCAATGCGCCAATTGCCATCTATGCCAGTGACCGCAGGCAGAAACTATGCATTGTCCGATAAAAACGCCGATGCCGGAGCAGTCTGAATCCGACAAAATGAAGCTGACGATTGTGCTATAGTAACAGATGCACCCCGCAGATCACCCGCCAGAAATGGCGGGCGTTTTTGCGTTTCCGGAAAGCTGCCTCAAGCCCTTTTATTTTTGCGGATTACTGTTTTGTAAAGGCATAGTAATATTCCCGCGCGCTTTTGGAAAGGGCAAATCCCCGTTCCTGCAGGAGCTGCGCCGCCTTCGGGTAAAAAACGGCGGGGGCGGTCAAAATAAGCTGCCCGTTCTTTTTGAGCAGCCTGCTCAGGCTGTCGAATAAGCGTCCGGGGTCTTCCAGCTTGTCGGTTTCGCTCTCCACAACGGCAATATCATAGAGCCGGCCGCCGAAGTGTTCCTCCAGATTCCTGTCAGAAGCGCATGCGCAGGTATCGCAAATGCTTCTGAGGTCGGGCATGCTGCTTTCCTGTTCGGAAAGATAAAAGAGCTTTACGTTGTGCACACCCTTACTCCGGAACCTGTTTTTTATTTGCAGCAGCGTGGTTCCGCAGGAGCTTCCGATTCCCAAAATGCAAACCTCTCCCCGCGGGCTGTAGTCCGCGATATC
>JAEXAZ010000123.1 GCA_023394255.1 Bacillota bacterium
ATGTGGATGTACTGATCGTGGGCGCTGTGCAGCTGTTTCAGCACTGTTCCCATCGGATTCTGAAAAGCGCGCTTTACCGTGTCAAAAATGGCTGGCGGCTGCTGGTCTATCCTCTGGATACGCTTGAAAGTGTCTCTTTGTCGCTGCTTGACGAATATGCGCCGCGCTGCGGGGAGGGCATTCTGGCGGAAGCGTATCTGAGCGAGCATGCGCAGCTGCTGTTAAAGGAAAACGCCGTCGATTTCCTTTCTGCCTGCTTTGGATAGTAACGGAGCGAAAAAACGGCTACGCTTCTTCCGCCGCTTTGCGAAGGGCGGCGACGGCGCCGGCATAATCCGGTTTTCCGAACAGGGCGCTTCCGGCGACAAAAACATTTGCGCCGGCGCGTACGGTTTGTCCGATTGTACCGCAGTCGATCCCACCGTCAACTTCAATGTCGGGCGAAACGCCGATCCGTCCGCATTCTTCGCGGATAGCGGAAATCTTGGGGCACATGTCCGCCATAAATTTCTGGCCGCCAAAGCCGGGTTCAACCGTCATGACCAAAATCATGCCCACCTGGCCAAGATAAGGGAATACCGATTCAGCCGGCGTTTTCGGTTTCAGCGCGATACCGGCTTTTTTGCCTTTTGCATGAATGGCGTCAATCACCGCCTGCGGGTTGCTGCCGCTTTCAACATGAAAAACAATGAGGTCGGCTCCCGCGTCCGCAAACCGCGGGGCATAGGTCAGCGGGTCGGATATCATCAGATGCACGTCAAGCACAAGGTCGGTCTTTTTGCGCAGGGAAGCGACAACGGGAATCCCGATTGTAATATTGGGAACAAAGTGCCCGTCCATGACATCGACATGAATGAGCTCTGTTCCGGCCCGCTTCATGGCGGAAACCTCTGATTCGAGGTTGGAAAAATCACTTGCAAGAATAGAAGGGGAAATCAAAAACATAATCAAAAAGCCTCCAAACAGGATGGCGGCATTATCAGGAAATATACCGCATAATTAGACTCATATAGTATAGCGCAAACAGGCAATGATTGCAAGAAAATCCCCCTCCGCCAAGCAGAATTCACATGCGGTTCATGGAATTTTAACACGTTTTTGCGGCTAACTTTCTTTTTCCGGCATAAAATAGTTGTGAGAATTAGAAAATTCACTTGACATCCGTATGTCAATTTGCTAAAATATAATTCGTCGCTGAACGTATGCAGGTGTAGTTCAATGGTAGAATGTCAGCCTTCCAAGCTGAACACGTGGGTTCGATTCCCATCACCTGCTCCACTTACTCGGCGCGGCGTCAGAAATGTGCCAGTAGCTCAACTGGATAGAGCAACTGCCTTCTAAGCAGTAGGTCGGGGGGTCGAGTCCCTTCTGGCGCACCATATGGTGGGTATAGCGTAGTTGGTTAACGCGTCAGTTTGTGGCACTGAAGACCGTGGGTTCGAATCCCACTATCCACCCCACTGTGAATTTAAGATTCCCCGGCCGCTTAGCGGGCGGGGAATTTATAAAATATTGGGCTATCGTCAAGCGGTAAGACACAGCACTTTGACTGCTGCATTCGCTGGTTCGAATCCAGCTAGCCCAGCCAGAAATAATCCCCGCGGATTTGCTATTTCAGCCAATCCGCGGGGATTATTTTATTTACTTGGCACACATGACAACACTATACTTATAACCGCATGCGTGAAACGGATCCATATTTTTCAAATGACCGGCAAAGGGATTTGCAAATATTCCCAGCGGGATTTGAACAGTTTTTATGCACTGAATGAGGGATAAAGGCCGAAAGAATAGGAGATTAAAAGTTTATTCATAATAACAACGGGATTTTCTTTTCATAAACTGCTATACTATGTTGAACTTTGAAAGAGAAAGGGGAGGTTCTATGAAGGCGCTTACAGTGATTTCCGGAATCCTGTGCGCGGTATTTTTCCTGACTGCCTGTCAAAAACCCAATGAAAACAATCCCTCATCCGCTGTTCAGTCCCAGCAGCAAACGCAGTCTGAAGAATCCGTTACACAGTCCGAAACAGAATCTCAGCTGTCGGAAGCGGTCCAAAGCGAAGCGGAACAATCCGTTACCGGAACGGTTAAAGATGCAACGATGAATTTTATTGTTTTAACAGGCGAGGACGGCGGGGAATATTCCTTCTCCACAGGCGGAGCAGATAAAGGCGGTTTAAAAAACGGTCTCCTGCTTGGCATGAAAATAACCGTTTTTTATCACGAAAACAGTGATTATCCGGGATCCTATACCGCCACAAGGCTGATTGATGCCTGATTTCAAATACAAGGCGAAAAGAATGCCCATGCAGAGCCGGGAAAAGAGGCTCTGCATGGGCTTATTTGTGCGCAAAAAACCACTCGTCTGGCGAGTGGTTCCTAAGAAGGCTGCTGCCGCTGATCAAACGGGAAAACTGTGGAAACCGCGGCTATCGGTGCAATGCTTTCAGGGTCGGATAGGACTGCTCAAGTTTCAATACAATTGACCTTAAAACAGCAAGATCCTGCGGCCGCCGGCTAGGCGTAAGATCGTTGAAAAGCGGCTCTGTTTTTCTCAATTCGTTTTTAAAGTGGCTGTATATAAAAATCAATTCTTCGGATGTAAAATCAAAATTCATCGTATCACTCCTGCTTGAAATTATAACATTCCGAACAGCGTGACACAAGAAAATATAAGTTAGAATTTTTGTGAGCAAATAACAGAAAAATAAGCAAAATTAAACAATGATAGATGAATGAATTGTGCTAATTTCACTAGAACAAAAACAGAATATAAAATTTATAGATGGAATATGCCTGTATTGCCCGGGCAGGGGCACGGGCCTGCCTAATATTTGTTTTTTCGGTTCATATCACAGGTTCCATTCCGGTAATCTATAACGATTTTTTCGCATTTCCGGCAGCAATGCGCAATGACTGCCGACCCTTTCAGCATAGAAAGCTCAGATAACACAACCGACCCCTGATGCAACCGGGCTCTCGCCGCAAAGTATTTTTTATCGTTCCACGCTAATTCATGGGGGCTTTGGATAATTCCTGCTTCCATTTCCGCCCCGCAGTACGGACATTTCATGACGGGCACTCCTTTCATACTCGTATACTATTTTACAACAAAATTTTTGATGGGACAAGTATACCCTTTATAGTATGATATTACAAAACGATCAGAAATCCGGGAACATCTATCATGTGGTGACCGAATACAAAATGGCTTTTATTACATAAATTTGCCAACATGTATTGAGAATGTTATACTATATTTAATATATGCTTTCTCTCACAGTCTGGCAGGGAAAGGAAAAAACAGAATAGAAAAGGAGTGTTCTTATGAAACGGATTCGAATGTGCCTGGTATGTCTTTTGGTTCTGGCGGCAGTTTTGCCCATTACGGGATGCAGCTCGGGAAAAAAGGACAATACGGTGATCGTCGGGGCAAAAAATTATACCGAGAGCCTGCTTACCGGCGAAATCATGGCGCAGCTGCTGGAAGAAAAAACAGACCTGAACGTTGAGCGGAAGTATAATCTGGCGCCCGCAGTCTGCTTTGAATCGGTTCAGAAAGGGGAAATCGACATCTTCCCGGAATATACGGGGGGTGCCTTGATCAATTATCTGAAGATGGATCTGATCAGCGATCCCGATGAAGTTTATAATGCTGTAAAGAAAGGGTATAAAGAACAGTACGATTTGATATGGCTTGAACCGCTTGGCTTTAATAATACTTACGCGAATGCGATCCGTAAGGATTTTGCGGAAAAAAATAATATCAAAACCGACAGTGATTTGGCTCGGTTCACACCGGATCTGGTTTATGGAGCGGAGCATGGCTACCTGGACCGGGAAGACGGATATTATCCGATGTGTGACCTGTACGGCTTCCAGTTTAAAAAGACGCTTCAGATGGACATCGGATTAATCTATCAGTCGCTTGACCAGGGCGATATGGATGTCGCAAATGTCTATACGACCGACGGTTTGCTCTATCAGTACGACCTGGTCGTTCTGGAGGATGACAAACACTATTTCCCATCCTATTACTGTGCCCCGGTGGTCAGGAACGACACGTTAACCAAGCATCCGGAAATCGCCGAAGCGCTGAGTGTTCTGAAAAATTGCGCAACAGAAGAGGATATGATAAAATATAACTATATGGTGGACGGCCAGAAAATGGAAATTGAAGATGTGGCCGATATTTTTATGAAGGACCACGGATGGAAACAATAACATGTGCGGACGAAAGGAAAGAGATGCAAGTTGCGGCTGTTTGTAGCGATTCTCCTGGAGGACCCTGTGAAAGATGGCCTTTGCCGGGCAATCCACGAACTGGAAAACGCCGCCCTGCGGGGGAATTTTACGCGGCGTGAAAACCTGCATCTGACATTGGCGTTTCTGGGCGAGTCTTCGGGGTGGAAAGACGCCCGGCAGGCGATGGAAAAAGTGGACGGCAGGCCGTTCCCGCTTGTCATACAGGGGCTCGGAAAATTTCCGCGCGGCGCCGCCGGCATTTACTGGGCGGGCATCCAAAAAAGCCCGCCGCTGATTGCATTGCAAAGCAATCTTTGCAGGGAACTGTCCCTTGCGGAATTTTCGCTTGAACAGAGGGCGTACCAACCCCACCTGACCCTTGGGCGCGAAGTGGTTTTGCGGGAAAATTTTGAAGAAGCGGCATTCCAAAATTTGGTTCCGCAGCTTTCCATGGAGGTTCGCAGGATGAGCCTGATGCGGTCCGAACGGATCGGCGGCCGTCTGGTCTATACCGAAATAGATGCAAAACGATTTGATTAGGAGGAAACGGCGATGCCATTTATCCAGACAAAAGTCAATGTGAAAATCACCGGGGAAAAGGAAGAGGCGATCAAATCCAAATTTGGCAAGGCGATCGAGCTGATTCCGGGGAAAAGCGAAAGCTGGCTGATGCTTTCGTTTGAGGACGGCTGCACCCTTTATTTCAAAGGGGAAAAAGAGCAGCCGACTGCGTTTGTAGAAGTGAAGCTGTTTGGCAAAGCGGGAAGGGACGCCAGCGACCGGCTGACTGCCGCTGTTACGGAGATCCTCCATCAGGAATTGGGAATCAGCCCGGAT
>JAEXAZ010000144.1 GCA_023394255.1 Bacillota bacterium
GCAGAGAGCCTGCCCCCGAACAAAAGAGCAGAGCAGCCGCGTTTTCCCGCAAAATGATCTGCGTGGAACTTGACCCGCCGTTGGATGCGGACTGTTCTTACGTTCTGACCGCTGCCGCCCAACTGAAAACCGCGGGAGTAAACCTGCTGACTGTGGCGGATTCGCCGCTTTCCCGCACAAGGGCGGACAGCATTATGGTGGCCGCCAGGATCAGGCGGGAGGTCGGGATAGAAGTCATGCCCCACCTTTGCTGCCGTGACCGGAACCGGATCGCTTTAAAAGGCTGCCTGCTGGGAGCCGCGTTTGAGCAGATCCATCACGTCCTCGCCATTACGGGGGACCCGCTTGAGATGCAGCGCCGCCGGGAAGGCGTGTTTAATTTCAACTCGTTCGATTTGATTTCGTTTATTGACAGCCTGAACACCGACGTCCTGTCCGAACACCCGTTTCTCATTGCCGGGGCGCTGAATGTGAACGCGGCCAAGTTTTCTGTGGAGTTGGACCGCGCGAGGAAAAAGCTGGACTGCGGGGCAAAGCTGCTGCTGACCCAGCCGATTTTCAGCGAAGCTGCCGCGGAAAATTATCTGAGGGCAAAACAGGAGCTTCCCTGCAGCATCCTGGCGGGGATCCTGCCTGTCGCGGGGTATAAGAACGCACTGTTTTTAACCAATGAAGTATCGGGCATTGAGATTCCGGAAGCGGTCCTCGGGAGCCTGCGTGATAAAACGCCCGAGGAGGCTGCCCGCATTTCTGTCGAGTATAGCATGAGTATTGTGAGGAAGGTTTATGCGGCGGCTGACGGGTTCTATATTATGACACCGCTGCGGAAAACCAATATCGTGTGCGGGCTGATTGAACAGATAAGGAGACTGGAAGAATGATTCTGATTGGGGAAAAGTTAAACAGTTCGATCCCGAAAACCCTGGAAGCGCTCAATGGGAAAGACGAAGCCGCAATTGTCAAACTCATCAAAATGCAGGCGGAAGCCGGCGCGGCATTTTTGGATATCAATACGGCCATATGCGGCGATGAGGAACTGGAAAAGATGCTGTGGGTGATTGATCTGGCGCAAAAACACTGCGGCTGCGGAATCATGATCGATTCAACCGCCCCGGATGTCCTTGTCGAGGCTGCCGCCGCGGTGTCCGGCAGGCCGCTGATGATGAATTCCACGACAATTACCGACCGGTTCGACACAGTCGTCCCGCTGGCCCTGCGCACGGGGGCGTCCGTGGTCGCCCTGCCGATTGACGATGACGGCATGCCGAGGACACTGGAAGAAAAATGCGCGAAGATCGATCTGCTGGTCGACAAATTGCGCAAGGCGGGGATGCCCGACCGGAGGATCTTTGTGGACGTCCTGATCGAGACACTGGCAACCGATGGGGAAAGCGCGAAAACTGCGCTCGCGGCAATTTCCTATGCGGCAAAAACCTATCCGGAGGTGTATACGACCTGCGGCCTGTCCAATATTTCTTTCGGGCTTCCGAAACGCGCCCTCATCAATTCCGCGTTTGTGGCGGCCGCGCTGGTTGCGGGGCTTTCCAGCGCGATTCTTGATCCGTCAAGCCCCGCGATGCGTGCGGCGCTGGCCGCCGGGCAGGTAGTCGCCGGGCAGGATGACTACTGCATGAACTATATCAGTTTTATCCGTGAAACGGAAGAATAAGGAGGAACCATATGCTTAAATTTAACCACTTTAATTTCAACGTCCTGAATTTGGAACGCAGCATCGCTTTCTATCGGGAGGCCCTTGGACTGACCATAGTGCGGGAAAAAAATGCGGCCGACGGTTCGTTTAAACTGGTTTTCATGGGGGACGGCAGCAGTGATTTTTCCCTGGAACTGACCTGGCTGCGCGACCGCGGGGAACCCTACAACCTTGGCGATTTGGAGTACCACCTTGCTTTTGTAACGGATGAGTATGACGCGCTTTATGAAAAACATAAGGCCATGGGCGCTGTCTGTTTTGAAAATCCGGCAATGGGCGTCTACTTCATCCATGATCCTGACGGATACTGGATCGAAATTGTGCCTGTCAGATAGTCTTTTTCGAATCAACCAAAACAGCCCGTGTCAGTTCAGTAAACCGACGCGGGCTGTTTTTGGAATTTCTCATAATTTCGCGAAAATCATGGTTGCATAGGCATAAACCATGCCGTTTTTCTCAATGTAATAAAGTCCGACACCCGCGTGCGTAAATTCGGCCCGCATAATATTCTCATAGTGCGGCGGGCTGTTCATCCATTGTTTCACCCAGAAAGAAGCATCCCTGGCGGTATCGTTGTCAGGGTCGTTGTATTCAGTCATGCAAAGGTTTTCACCGGCGGCGATATACTGGACTGGGACATCTTTTTCCAGGACGGTCTGCCACTCGTCGCCGTTAGGGCGCTTATGTTCGAACTTATCCGCTTTGCACAATTCCCGGCTGCGGATGCGGGCGGCGGAACGAAGGTTTTCGTCATAGGTCAGTGCATCCAGACCTTCCGCTTCCCGCTTGGCATTAATCTTTGTCAGAATTGATTTTTCCACGCTGCTTAAAAAATTCTTGCCGGTCACAGAAACTGTCTCCGTTTTCGCCTCCGCTTTTGCGGCGGCCTCGGATGAGGCGGCATCCGACGCGGCTTTTGCGGCGGCTTCGGATGAAGCGGCTTCCGACGCGGCCTTTACGGCGGCTTCCGACGCAACTTTCGCGGCGGCCTCGGACGAAGCGGCTTCCGACGCGGCTTTCGCGGCGGCTTCGGACGAAGCGGCATCCGCCGCGGCTTTCGCGGCGGCCTCGGACGAAGCGGCATCCGCCGCGGCTTTCGCGGCGGCTTCGGACGAAGCGGCTTCCGCCGCGGCTTTTGCGGCGGCCTCGGATGAGGCGGCATCCGACGCGGCCTTCGCGGCGGCCTCGGAGGAAGCTTCCGAAGCAGTCAGCCCGGAAGAAGCCGTTTCAGGCGAAACGGCAGGCTTTGCGAGATTGCAGCCGGATAAAGTTACTATGACAGCAAGTAAAATAATCGCTTTTTTCATTGCAGAAACCCCTTTGAAAGTTTCATTTTTTTCATCCTAGCACAAAATTGCCAATAGTTCAATGCAATAATTGTTAAAAGAACAGGATATTGCCAGCCGTATAATTGCAATTCAATTGTGTGGTATGCTATAATCATCCAAGTATACAAACTGCTCAAACTACTGAAGAGAGGAAATTATGATGGCCGAACTGAAATATGAGATTACCCAGGAGATCGCGATCCTGTCCGAAAGCAGCCGCGGATGGACAAAAGAGCTGAATTTAGTCAGCTGGAACGAACGCGAACCCAAATATGACGTCCGCGAATGGGCGCCGGATCACACGAAAATGGGAAAAGGGGTCACGCTTTCCGAAGAAGAAATGCAGATCCTGGTAAACGCTTATCTCCATAAGGACGAGGAGCCGACATTTGACTGATGGAAACGACGAGGAAAAAAGTGCTTCTGCTTGCCACAGGCGGGACAATCGCGTCCAGGCAGGGCAAAGAAGGGCTGGAGCCGGAGCCGGCGCCGCCCGAATTACTTACGGCTCTTGAGGAACTTGGCCGTTATTATAAAATTACTTACCGTTCCATCTTAAATCTGGACAGTTCCAATATTCAGGCGGAGGAGTGGCAGCTCATCGCGCGCAGCGTATACGAGGCGCTGCCTGTTTACGACGGGGTCGTCATTACCCACGGCACCGATACGATGGCCTATACGGCATCGATGCTGAGCTTCATGCTCCAGAACCTGTCCCAAAGCGTGGTTTTGACCGGCTCGCAGCTTCCGATCGGGCTGCCGCTCAGTGATGCGCGCAGCAACCTTGCGACAGCGTTTGCCGCCGTGGACCACGGGCTGCCGGGAGTCAGCATCGCGTTCCATCATAAGATTATCAGAGGCTGCCGCGCGGTGAAAGTAAGGACCATGAGCTTCGACGCATTCGAAAGTGTGAACAGCCCCGACCGCGGCGCATTATTTGCCGACGGCATTCATGTCATCGGCAAACACGCGCCGGAGCCGAAAGGCCCGTTTACGCTGTGCGACCAGCTCTGCAACGACGTGTTTCTCCTCAAGCTGATCCCGGGCACGAATCCGCGGATTTTTGATATGCTGCTTGAAATGAACTACCGTGGGGTGGTGCTTGAGGCATTCGGCGCGGGAGGGCTGCATTTTATCCGCAGGGACCTGGCGGCGCAGGTGAAGCGTTTGGTGGAAAACGGCGTCGCGGTTGTGGTGTGCAGCCAGTGCCTTTATGAAAAAAGTGATTTCTCCATTTATGAAGTGGGGCGCAAAATCCTCTCCACCGGGGTGATCGAGGCAGGGGATATGACGACGGAAGCCGCGGTGACCAAACTGATGTGGGCTTTGGGCCGGACGGATTCCATGGATGGGGTACGCCGGATCTTTGCGACCAACTATGCCGGCGAAATTACCTTATAAGCATGAGAAAGCCCTCTTGATTCACAGACGGAACAAGAGGGCTTTTTGTTATTTTTCCGAAAATTCTTTGGAGAGATCGAGGTTGTTTCCCGTGAGCCCTACGTAAGCGCCGTTCTTTGCCTGGCGGGAATCGGCATGCGCCAGCAGCCACTTGTTGCGCGCGGCCAGCAGGCCGTCTTCAAAGCATTTCGGTTCAAATACAGGCTTATCCGTATTGGTGCCGCGCGGAAGGACGACCGCTGTGCGGAAGCTCTCTTTGCCCGGGGCGTTGCAGGGAGTGTAATGCAGCGTTGTTGCATAAAGTTCCACAGCCGTTCCCGCGGGGACCAAAAACGCCCTGACGAGGGACGTATCCAGCTTGCCGTCCGTGATGTCCTGCTGGTGCGCAAGCAGCAGCACGATATCGTCCGCCGCGATATCCACTTCGCTGTCGCGGTGGTATTCGAGACAGTCCAGCCGGTGATTGCTGCCGTTGCAGTAACCGACCTGAATGGGCATTCCTCCGAAGAAACGGTCTCTGATCTCGATGCACACCGGCATTTTTTCCATGTCCGGGTCGCCCGCAACATAGATCGTGCCCTTTGAGGGTTTTGGCGTCAGCATATTCAGACGCTCGATCAGCTGGTCTGTGTCATAACCCCGCAAGACCTGCCCATAAGGCTGAAACTGCGGGTCGGTAATGGGAAAAATGGGAAACGACATAAAACACCCCTCCAATAAAGAATCATTCAACATCCCAGAATTATTATACACAATCATACAGAAACTGCAAGTAATTTCCATCCCGCGGCAAGCAGATACAGCGGCAGACGGTATGCCTTGGATTGGGCATCCTATTGACAAGCGCAATTAAAAAGTATACGCTTATAATCTATACTTAATAGAATGGGAAATTGGTGAATGTCGATTGAATTCCGAAGTTGAAAACAGAAAGAGACGGGCTATGGTTGCAATGAGCGGCGGGGTGGACAGCTCTGTGGCCGCTCTTTTGATGACGCGTCACGGATATGACACCGCGGGGATTACGCTGCGGCTGTTTGCGAATGAGGATGTCGGCATCAGCCGGGAGAAAACCTGCTGTTCGCTGGAAGATGTGGAGGATGCGCGCAGCGTGGCCTATCAGCTGGGCATCCCGTTTCATGTATTTAATTTTTCAGACGCCTTTAAAACGCAGGTGATGGACCGGTTTGCGGCTGCATATCAGGCGGGCGCGACGCCGAACCCGTGCATTGACTGCAACCGGTTTATCAAGTTTGACAAGCTGATCTGGCGCGCAAGGCAGCTGGATTACGATTATGTTGTAACAGGGCACTATGCTGTCATTGAATACGATTCCGGTTCGGGGCGGTATCTGCTGAAAAAAGGGCTGGACCCGTCCAAAGACCAGAGCTATGTGCTCTATTCGCTCACGCAGGAGCAGCTCTCCAGAACGCTTTTTCCGCTGGGGCATATGAAAAAATCCGAAGTGCGTGAACTGGCGGAGGAAAACGGGCTGGTGAACGCCCGCAAGCACGACAGCCAAGACATCTGCTTTGTTCCGGACGGGGATTATACCAAATTTTTGGAAACCTATTCCGGAAAGCCGCTGCAGCCCGGCCGTTTCATCGACCGGGACGGAAAAGCTCTGGGCGTATGCAGGGACCCCGTTTGCTATACAATCGGGCAGAGAAAGGGGCTTGGGCTTTCTTTTCCGGAGCCGATGTATGTCTGCGCGAAAAATACCGGGGAACGTACCGTCACGCTCGGGCCCGAAAAGGAACTCTATTCCAAAACGCTGACGGCGGCCGATGTCAATCTGATCGCCTGTGCCGGGATCAAACAGCCGCTTCGTGTGCGGGCTAAAGTCCGCTACCGCCAGGAGGCACAGTGGGCGACTGCCGAGCAGACGGATGAAACACATTTCCGGTTGGACTTTGATTCTCCCCAGCGGGCGATTGCGGCGGGGCAGGCGGTCGTGCTTTACGACGGTGATGTCGTTATCGGCGGCGGCACGATCGAATAGCGCCATAATCAGACACAGCAGCGGGCCGGATGGGGTTTAACCATCCGGCCGTGTTTTCATACTGTTTTTTCGGAGATCCTAAAATTCATGTAATATTTGGCAGGGCTGGAATTAATATAATAACAGATCGGAAGAATCATGGGAGCTAAGGAGGTGAACCGACATTTTTGAGTTTAACCATAAAAATATCAGAATCATTGCCGGGCTTGCCGGCGGCGCAATCCTGTTTTCGTGGGCCCTGCGTAACCTTTCGGAAGTGTTCCGGATTGCGGGCATTCTGGTTGGAATCGCGGCGCCGTTTCTGGTGGGGCTCTGCATCGCGTTTATTTTGAATGTCCCCATGCGGGCGGTCGAAAGCGAGCTGTTTCCGGCAAAACTTCAAAAAAAGCACCCCAAACTGTATCATGCGCGCCGCCCAATCAGCTTGGTATTTACCATCCTGCTGGTGATCGCGGTGGTGTTTCTCGCACTTTTTATCGTGATTCCGGAGGTGGGGCGCACCTTTCAGACTTTGCGGGCCGGGATTCCGGGGTTTGTAAACCGCATCCGTTCGTGGTGGGCCGTTCTTGCGCTTCAGCTGCCGGAACTGAACAACTGGGTTTCCGGCACCCAGCCGGAATGGGATAAGATTATCGAAACGGTCTTCGGCTTTTTGCAAAACGGCGCCACCAGCATTTTTCAATCGACGATGGGAATTGCCACGTCCGTGTTCAGCAGTATCCTGAATTTCTTTATCGGGTTTGTCTTTGCAATCTATGTGCTCCTGCGCAAGGACCTTCTCGCGCGTCAGTGCAGAAAACTGCTTTATGCTTATCTGCCGGAGAGATTTGCCGACGAAACGATACGGATCGGCAGGCTTGCAAACCGGACATTTTCAAAATTTATTTCCGGCCAGTGCCTGGAGGCGATGATTCTGGGAATCTTGTTTTTCGCCGCCATGTCTATTTTCCGGTTCCCTTACGCCATGATGATATCGGTACTGATCGCGTTTACCGCGCTGATTCCGGTTTTCGGGGCCTTTATCGGCTGTGCGGTCGGCGTATTGATGATTCTTGTGAGCAGCCCGATTCAGGCGCTGTGGTTTCTGGTACTGTTTCTGGTTCTCCAGCAGCTGGAAAACAATCTGATCTATCCGCGTGTTGTGGGGAATTCCGTAGGGCTTCCCGCGATGTGGGTGATGTTCGCGGTGCTGATCGGCGGCAGCATGTTCGGCGTTGCGGGAATGCTTTTCATGGTACCCCTCTGCTCGGTGCTCTATGCGCTGCTCCGGGAATCGGTCAACCGCAAGCTTCTCAAAAAGCAAACGCCGTTTCGCAAATTTGAATGACGGCACTTGAAAAACCTGACAGAATGACGGGGGGATGACAGTGGCATTATTTACCTGCAGCTTTTATTCGAAAATTCTCTACACGACCGCAAAGGTGGAAGTGTTTTTGCCCACGCCGGACAGCAGCCAGTCGATGGGCATGAGCCTCGAGCAGCTTTACGCATCCAGGCCGCCCTATCCGGTCATTTATCTCCTGCACGGCATGTTCGGGGATGAGACCTCGTGGCTGCGCAAAACCCGGGTTGAACTTTATGCGCAGGAATACGGCTTCGCGCTTGTCATGCCCTACGGGGAGAACGGTTTTTATACCGATATGGCGCACGGGCAGCGCTGGTTCACCTATCTGACCGAGGAGCTGCCGCGCTTTGTGCGCATGAATTTCCGGATATCCGGAAGGCGGCAGGATACGTTCATTGCGGGGCTTTCCATGGGAGGATACGGCGCCTGCAAAGCCGCCCTGACAAATAACCGGCAGTACGCCGCCTTTGCGTCCCTTTCCGGGGCGGTCGATGTGGAGGAGCTGGCGCGCTTTGCGGTGGCGCAGGGCATCACACAGATTGCGGAGGATGTGTTGGGGGATCTGTCCCGCATTAAAGACAGCCCGGCGGATTTGCTAAGCCTGGCCGGGCGGTTAAAGCGAAAGGGAGACAGAATGCCGCCCGCATACATTGCCTGCGGCATTGACGACACGCTGTGTTACCCGATGAATCTGCACCTGAAGGCGGGGCTGGAAACACTGCAGTATCCAATGGTCTTTGTGCAGGGGCCGGGCAAACATGAATGGCGGTTTTGGGACCAGCAGATCGAACAGGCGGTTAAATGGTTCGCAAGGCTTCCGGACCCACAGTGATTTGCAGGGTAGGAATAATTGCTCAAAAAATGAAAATACTACAAAAACAAATTCGGCAATAAGTGGGTGCTGCTGCTTTGTTTAAGTATTTTTTCAGAAAAATGCGTTATTCAATCATAAAAAATCAAAAGACGCGACGGATCGATTCCGGCGCGCAGAACGGCCCGGACAAACCGGAAAAGAAATTGGCCGGCGGCCTTTCGGAAAATCTGGAAACGCTGAAAGCCGAGTTTCATAACAGCAGCGATCTGGTTGTGCGGGAATTTTCGTTTGATCATAACCGGATCAGTGCCGCCGTTATTTATCTGGAAGGCCTTGTGAATTTAAGGATGATCAATGAGAGCATCATTG
>JAEXAZ010000145.1 GCA_023394255.1 Bacillota bacterium
TTATAGAACTTTTTAATCAGAGTGTCCTTTGTAGGACCGTCAAAGTAAATCATAACATTCCGGCAGAAAATCAGGTCAAATGGCTTTTTGAAGATAAAAGGATCCATCAGATTGAACGGACGGAAAATCACCTGCTTCTGTATCTTTTCGCATACCTGATAGGTTCCGTCGGTTAAGCGGTTCATATAGATTTTTTTCCACTTTTCAGGCATGTCCTTCAAATTATCTTCTGTGTAAATCGCTTTTTTTGCTTTATCCAAAACATTCATAGAGATATCGGTAGCCAGAATTGTGGTATCCCACAAAGATTTCTGAGCGCCGAAATACTCGTCGATCGCCATTGCCATTGTATAGGCTTCCTGGCCGGCAGAGCAGCCGGCACTCCAAATGCGCAGGTCGTGGCCGGGGTGGATATGCTCCAGAAAAGGAAGCACATGCGACTGCAGAAAATCAAAATGTTCCCGTTCCCTCATAAAATAAGAATGGTTTGTCGTCAGTTTATTCAATAAGGTCGTTACTTCACTGCCGGTACTATCCTGAAACAAAACATCTAAATATTGTTCAAAATTGGAAAAGCCGCGTTCCCGCAGCATGTTGGACATTCTGCCCTCGATGAGGACCCGCTTCTTTTCCAGATTAATGCCATATTTTTGCTTGACAAAAGTAACTAACGACAAAAACTCTTTATCCGTAATGCTAATTAAACCGGAAGGGGCGGCAATTGGCATTTAAACAACTCCCTTAGATCTTTGTATAATTTAAATCGCTGTGAAAGAACTTATGGCAGTCGATGTTCAGAACAACTTTTTCGCTGACTGTCGCAATCGACTGCAGATATTTCTCGTTGCTGGTGGTGCCCAGTTCAGGCGGATTTGCCAGCTCCGCCTGATCGACTGTGACCACTTCAGACACACGGTCAACGATCAGGCCAACCTGCATGTCCTCAATTACAACCACAATAATGCATGTTTTTTCATCATAAGCGCGCTCAGTCTGCTTAAATTTCAGGCGGACATCGATCACGGGGACGATTTTCCCCCTGAGATTGATAATCCCCTTGATGTAAGCGGGCACATCTGGAATCCGGGTGGCGTTCTGGACGCTGATAATTTCAATTACGTGCAGAAGCTCTATCCCGTAGATTGTGTCCTCAACATAAAATGTCAGAAATTTTCCCTGGAGATCGTCCATCACAGTGCTAACAATGTTTTCTTCCATGACCATCACTGCCTTTCAAATATGCTCAGAAGGTTGTTGGCATCCAGAATCAGGCTAATGCTTCCGTCGCCCAAAATGGTGCATCCGGAGAGCCCGCATTGCTTGATGTTGTAACGGTTGAGAAAAGCGGGGAACGGTTTGACAACCACCTGCTGTTCACCAATCAGTTCGTCGGCAAAAATACACGCAACCTGGCTGGCGTTCTCGATCTGAATGACGATGCCTTCGGTCAAATCCTTAATTGCGTTATCAATGGAAAACAAATCATGCAAACGAATGATCGGGAAACATTCACCGCGCAGCATAATCATTTCCGACCCGTCCGTATTGTAGATGATCTGTTTCGGATCAAAAATTTTGAAGGACTGCTTGATGGAGGTAATCGGGAGCGTGAAGATATTGCCGCCAACCGAGATTTCCATGCCGTCTACGATTGCGAGCGTCAACGGAATTTTGATCGTGAAGGTAGTGCCGACATTTCGGATGCTTTCCACGCTGATTGTGCCGCCGACCTTTTCGAGGTTTTTGCGGACAACATCCATGCCGACCCCGCGCCCCGAATACTCGGTGACCGCCTCGTTGGTGGAAAATCCGGGAAGCATGATCATACTGAAAATCTCTTTTTCCGAATATTCAGATTCCGGTTTTGTCAGCAGCCCGTTTTTCTTTGCCTTACTCATGATTTTTGCCGAATCAAGGCCGCACCCGTCGTCAGAAATGGTTATAACAATTTCCCCGCCGATATTTTGAGCCGCCAGAGTAATTTTTCCGGTTTCCGGTTTACCCAGCGCCCGGCGCTCTTCCGCGGATTCAATCGCATGGTCCATCGAGTTGCGGATCATATGCATAAACGGATCGGTGATGGTATCATTGATCGTTTTGTCGACCTCGGTATCTCCCCCGATGGTCTCAAGCTCTACCGACTTATTCAGCTTTTTCCCCATATCACGGACAATACGGTTCATCTTCTGGAAGACGCCGGAGAGCGGGACCATACGGATGGACATGACCACATCCTGCAGTTCGTCGGTGAGCTTGCGCAGTTCGCGGGTCGATTTATTAAAATTATCCAGCACAAGGCCTTTTAAGTCGGGGTTGCTCGCCACCATGGATTCTGCCGTAACGAGTTCTCCCACCAAATCCATCAACTGGTCCAGCTTTGTCTGATTTACGCTGATCAGGCTCTGTTTACTGCCTGCTTTTGCCGCGACCGCCGTGGACTGCCCCTGTTCGTCATTTACCTGCACAGTTGCGGCGGGAGAGGAAACGGAAGCGGTGCTTTGCGGCGCATTCCCTCCCTTTGTTTCAAGAATCTCATAGGACTTTACATTAATCGAGTTTTCAATGATCTTATAAATATCTTCCGGGTTGGCCGTAGTTTTGAATTTAACGATAAATCCTTTGTCGATGATTACGGAAGACAGGGAGGAATCGGTTTCCGGATGGGGCGGAACAGAATCCAGTTCGTCGCACCAGTCCTTCATTTGGGTAAGCAGCATGAACGCGCGGATGTTCTCCATCTGGCAGCCGTCTTCAAAAAAGACGCGCACCTGATGGTATCCGTCCCCTGCGGAAATGCCCGCGTCTGCCGGTGCGCGTTTGGGAGCCGGCTGCTGTTTTGGCGCCTGAGCGGCGGCCGCGGGAGCAGCGGTAACCGGGGCCGCCGCGCGCGGAGCAGCCCCTTTCATGATCGCGGCTTGCTCCTCCAGCAGGCTGATAATAGAGCCGGAATCCTTGGGGGCATAATCATCCGTCTGCAGCCCGTCGATTTCAGCTTTGATGAAATCTGAGGCCTGGAACAATAAATCATAGATCGAATCGCTGATCTCTTTCAGCTTTGCCGGGTTTTCGCGGACGATGAAAAATACGTCTTCCACAGAATGAGCAAGGCTGGAAATGCTTTCCAATCCCATCATGGCGGATGACCCTTTGATGGTATGCATGATACGAAAGATTTCGTTGATATTCTTTTCGCTGATATCTTTGGATTTTTCCGATTCCAGCATGATTTCATCGAGCTCTTCCAAAAGCGTGGTGCTTTCATAAATAAACATTTCCAACATGGATTCCATACCCGGATCGATAGAACTCATTGATACTCACCTACTAAATATGAATTAGAGCGGCAAAGCCTTCCTATATAGAAAGTCGACACTTTTTAAGATAACTTAATGTTTGTTATTAATTTTTAAAAAGAAAGTACGATATAGATTATAAGGGATTTATTAATCTCATTATAGCGCAATCTAAGGCAGTAAGCAAGGTGGTGCCTGAATGGCAGATCTATTAAAAATTACGACTCCGCTGGTGAATAAAAACCAGATACAGCCGAATAAACAGGCAACCGACCCTTCTGTGCCGTTTAATTTGCAGGATGTAACCAAGGTAATAAAACCGGCGTCCAACGGGGAACTGCTCAAACAGAATAATGGGATGATTCAGAAGGAAGAAGCGTCCACAATTCTGTCCAATCTTCTGAAAGATCCGTCTGTTACGGTTAACTTCCTGAAAAATATTTTTATTTTGCAGGAAATAATCAAACTTCTGCCAGTCAATAACTCCACTGTGACACAGGAGATTGAACAGCTGTTCAATTCCCTGCTGATTAAGCCGGAGGATATCGTGGTGGAAATGATGCGGCAGGAGAATACCTCCACCGTGTTTAAAGGGGAGCTGTTCAATTTTTTGCGCGGCCTGATTGCCGGAAACTCCACGCCGGAAATCCGTGCGGGAGTGGCAAACCTGTTAAAATCCATCAACGGGCTGCTGGGAAAGCAGGATGTCCTCAACGCGATTTCCAACAGCCTGCAGTTCCTCTCCGAAAATCTGGAGGCGAGCAAAGTGTTGTCCGGGCGGCTGCAGACATTGTCCGACCGGTTTCGCGCGCAGGACGCCGCCCAAAAGTTCGGCGAGTTGAAAACGCAGGTTTTGGAGATTTTTAAAGAGGTTGAGGGCAGTATCCTGTATTCCCCCCGCATGGCAAAGGTCATTGCGATTTCGCTTTACAACCTGTCCAGATTTAACGACAATCCGGACTTTTTGCAGGAATCTGTGTCCAATCTGATGCTTCTGCTGGACGGCAAACAGCAGCGCGGCGAGCTCGCGGCGGGAATGGATCATTTTCTTACCCAGATGGCAGGTGCGGAACAACAGAACGAAAACTCAAAAATCATGGATATTCTTGCGCAGATTATCGG
>JAEXAZ010000156.1 GCA_023394255.1 Bacillota bacterium
GTCCAAAGCCCATATAAGGTTCATCATTTTGCAGAATAAATTTTCCCGCGTAATATCAATCCGCAGATTCAGTTCCGTCGGCCAAAGGATATAGCACAGGAAACAAAGGGTTGCCCCGTTCATCAGGACAAAACACAGGTTCTGATAATCCTCTTTGCTGTAAAAAAGGAAAAAGAACAAAGCAAATGGGAACGCCAAAAACCAGATAAAATAGAATGGGGCAAACCATTCGCAAAATGGTATGAGGTCATCCAAACCGCAATGGACCAGATACTTTGGTTTCAGCACCAGTTCCAACGCAAAAAACATCATTATGTAAAAGACCAGATACAGCAAAGCATAGCTGTAAGAATGCTCTTTCACCCAACTCCATATCGGCTTCATTGTTTTTTCTTTCGCTTCCTTGTTGATTGATTATCCGACAATATGTCGCATAATCATTGTAATCCTTTCTTTTTATTTCATCAATAGACATTTAAAATTGTCAACGCCGGAAACATCCGGGGAAACGCCCGAACCCTTTTTTGAAGGAAAAATCACCGTAAAAGCTATCAAAAAAGCAAATGCCCTGCGGCAAAAACCGCAGGGCATTCTGTTCATATGGTAGATTGTCCATGGCCCGTTCAGGCTGTTTTCATTTGACAGGTATCAATGGATGAAGTCAAATGTTTTCGACAAACTGAATCTTTAATCCGTTCGGATCGAGCACAAAAAAGAATCTTACATGCGGATTCGGCTGGAAGGGGCCGCTGTGAATAGGCAGCCCTTTTTCTTTTATAAATGCAATTTTTTCCTCCACCGAATGGACTTCAAAGCCCAGAGAAATGTCCTGGCCTATGTTAACCGGCTGACTTATATGATGCTGTATCAGCTCTAATCTTGTTTCTCCGTCTCCCAGAAAAGCGATTTCCGATTCAGGGCCGGACGAAAATCTGTTTATCAAAGGCAAGCCAACAATTTCCTGATAGAAGTGCAGAGACTGTTCTAAGTCGTTTACCGTTATTGTCGTCCAGCAAAATTTCATAGCCGATAGACCTCATTTCATTTTTTTTATGTATGAAGCAGGCTTTGTAATAAGCCTGCTCATTTGATCCCCTTGCATTGAAAACCATGAAAACAATCCCCCGGCAGTAACGGACTGTTTAAGATAAGTCTAACACAATGCCGGCAGAATGCAAGGAGAATTTACGGAATTCAGGAAAATAACAGGCATATGCAGATCCGGGCTATTGCGGCGGGAAATTTAACTGCGTATAAATGCCGTCAATTCTTTATTGAACTTTTCCAGCTGATCATAGAAAAGAAAATGACCGCACTGGTTAAACGCGATAAGCTTGGAGTTGGAGATGCCTTTTTGTTGTGCGACGGCCAGAGGGTATAGGCACACCTGATCATTGATTCCGTGCAAAATGAGTGTGGGGACATGAATTTTTGCCAAATCATCAAACAGAACTTCGTCTATCCATGTGTTGGCAATCGCCGCGGTTGACCAATTCGCCGCCTGCAACCCCAATTTAAATATCCAGTTTGAAAGCGGGATGCTGACTCGGTGATAGAAAATCATGTTCCCAAAAGATTGCAGCATTTTTGGACGGTCGGTATATGTACCCTGTATGATATCCAGAATAGCCTGTTTCTGTAAGCCGTAAGGGAAATTGGGGCGTTGAATGAGGCTTGGAGCCGCGGCGGCGAAAAGCCCGAGCTTAGATACTTCGTACCCATTGTGTCTGGCCATATACCGGACGCAAATTGCCCCTCCCGTCGAATGTCCGCAAAGTATAAAATTTTTTAACTGCAATACGTCCACAACAACGCGCACATCGTCAGCCAGCCGGTCATACCCATAACCGTCCCAGGGTTTATCCGAGAGCCCAAAACCCCGGCAATCCATTGCAACGCATCGATATCCTAACTTTGGCAGTTGGCTTAGCTGATATTCAAACAGGTTGTGATTTCCGGGCCAACCGTGGACGAAGAAAATTGTTTTGCTGCCGGTTGGATTTAAATCCTCAACGTATACCCTGACATTTGGCTCTACTGTAATATAGTAGCCCATATAATCACCTTCAACATAAATATTAACAGAATATTCGCAAAGAGATGTTTATGTTCCTTGGTGAGGGTTTTCGGTATTTTTTCGTTACTGTTCCGATGCATCGGGTGAATAAAAGGGATCTTTTAATCAATATGGCACTCTGCAGGACCGTGTTTCCTGCCGGCTCTTGACATGCTTTGGGTAACCACTGTAAACTTACTTTTGAAATGATCGCTTGTCCGCTTCCCGAATCGCAAAAGCATAATATACATTTCTTGCAAGATTCGGCAAAGTGAACAATAATGCAAGGCGGTTGATATGAAAATTGACGTATAGCACAAGACATGAGGCTGTTAAAATTGATGATTCTTGCGGACTAATATGCTGCTTTTGGGACAAAAGGCCAAATAGGTTTACAATCGTTCATACGCCAAACTATAATTATTGACGCAGAACCGCGGTAGAATAAGCGCCTTTGGCCTGGGCGCGAAAAACGATCATCACAACTTTTGAAGGAGATAGAAAAACATGAAAAAATTGATTTCCCTCGGTCTTGCCGCCGCTATGGCGCTTGGTCTGGCGGCTTGCGGCACTTCCACGGCGACGTCTTCCTCCGCTGCTTCCTCTGCGGCGGCAGAGTCCGCGGCCGGCAATGAAGCTGTCCCGCAGTCTGCCCCGGCTGATCTGCCACAGTTTGTAACCGTTGGCACCGGCGCGACCGGTGCGGCGTTCTACCCCATTGGTGTGGCAATGGCAAATATCCTGACCAACGATCTTGGCGTTCAGGCCACGGCACAGGTTACCGGCGGCGCGTTGGAAAATTTGCAGCTCGTGCAGGAACAGACGATCGACCTTGGCATCACAATGGGCAACTCCGCCCAGGCAGCCTATGAAGGTACCGGTGACTACGAAGGCACGCCTTACACCAACGTCAATGCCTTGTTCGGCGGATTGTCCAAAGGCTATTTCCAGGTCGTGGTGCTGGACGATAGCAGCATCCAAACTATGGAGGACCTAAAAGGCAAGAAAGTCTGCATGGGCCCCGCGGGAAACGGTGCGATCTCGGTGGCTGAAACCATCTGGAACGCCTATGGCTTTAGCGTCAGTGATATCAACGCGACTTATCTTTCTTACGATGACGGCATCAGCCAGCTGACCGACGGCAACTGCGACGCTGTCGTGGTGCAGGCTGCGGCACCTTCCTCCGCCATCCAGGAGCTGGCGGCTTCCGGCAAGGCATACCGTTTTATTCCGATGGACGAGAAAGTTGCCAATTCATTGTGTGAAAAATATCAATATTTTGGTTACGGCACCCTTTCCGCTGCAATCTATGATAATTGCCCGGCCGACACCCAGACCATGTACATCACCAACTGCGTGATCGTGCGTGCGGACCTGCCGGAGGATGCGGTCTACCAGATCACCAAATCCCTGATGGAGAACATTGACTCGGTCAAGGAATCTCATAAGGCAGCCGGTGGGCTGAACCTGGAGGGTGCGGTCAGGGTTTCCATCCCGATGCATCCCGGTGCGCAGAAGTACTTTGAAGAAATCGGAGCGATGTAATCATGGACGATAAGATCCGCACATGGCTTTGCCGTGTTTTGTATATTGTCACGGCAGCCACTTATCTGTATACAGCGGGATTTGGCTCTTTTTCCGATATGATTCAGCGTGCCCTGCTGATTACAGTCTGCGGTTTAACCATCTTTTTGAGCAGGCCGCTCAAAATCAAGGGTGCCCAGAGCACCTTTACCCGTATCATCGACTGGGCGCTGGCGCTTGGTTTCAGTGCCGCCGGAATTTATATTATGGCAATCTGGAACGACCGCACCAGCAAGGTGGGTGCCACACCTTTCGGCGATGTGATTATGGCGACGGTAATGATCGCCCTGCTTTTGATAGCGACCTACCGCACTACCGGCTGGCCGCTGGTCATCACCTGTCTGGTGTTCCTGGTCTATACCTTTGCGGGGCCATATCTGCCGTCCATTCTGGCCCATCGCGGTGAGACCTGGACCCGTACGGCCAACTTCATGTATGTCTCCACAGGCAGCATTTTTGGCGTGCCGGCAGGCATCGCGGCGACCTACATCATCAGTTTTGTCATTTTCGGCGCCTTTTTGGAACGTTTTGGAGCAGGGCAGTGGTTTGTTGATGTTGCTTACGCGGGGACCGGCCGCTACCGCGGCGGTCCCGCCAAGACCAGCATTGTCTCCAGCGCACTGATGGGGATGATCTCCGGTTCTCCGGCGGCCAATGTCGTCACGACCGGCGCTTTTACCATCCCACTGATGAAACGCACCGGTTATAAGGACTTTGAGGCGGGCGCTGTGGAGGCTGTGGCCTCCACAGGCGGCATGTTCACCCCGCCCATCATGGGCGCGGCCGCCTTTATGATGGCGGAGTATCTGGGCATCTCCTATATGGAGGTGGCCCGGGCGGCCATTATCCCTGCCTGCCTGTATTATCTGTCCATCATGCTGGTCGTGGATTCCATCGCAGTCAAAAACCACTTGATGGGAGTACCGAAATCCGAACTGCCCAGCGTCAAAAAAATCATGCTCCAGCGCGGGCAGCTGGGGCTGCCGATCATCTTTGTCATTGTAGCCATCCTGGTGGGGTGGAGCGCGATGAAAGCAGCCTTCTGGGGCACCATCGCAGTCGTACTGGTTGCCTGCATCAAAAAGGAGACCCGCCCCACGCTGCAATCTTTTCTGGATTCGCTTGAAAGCGGTGTACGAAGCGTTTCCGGCATCGTCATTTCCTGCGCGGCAGCAGGCATCATCGTGGGTGTGATCTCCATGACCGGCCTGGCTACCAAGCTCAGCTATACATTGGTCAGCGTCTCCGGCGGCAACGTTTATATCGCAGCGGTCCTGACAGCCCTCATTACCATTATTCTGGGCTGTGGCATGCCGCCTACGCCTACATACGTTATCCTGTCTACTGTGTTGGTCAATCCGCTGACCCAGATGGGCGCCTCGGCCCTGTCGGCCCATATGTTCATCTTCCTGTTTGCCTGTGTCGGCGCGCTGACTCCGCCGGTCGCCATCACGGCCTATACGGCGGCAGCCATTGCCAAATCCAACCCGAACAGGACCGGGTTCCGCGCATTCCGCATGGGGCTGGTGGCTTACATTATTCCTTTCATCTTCCTGCTCAGTCCGGCCATCCTGATGGTTGGCGGCGCAGGCGAGGTGGCGCTGGCTGTGGTTACTTCGGCTGCGGGCATCTTCTGCCTGACCGGCGCAGTCGAAGGGTATATGTTCCAGTACTGGGGCACGGCCAGCCGCGTGCTGCTTGCCGTGACGGCAATACTGCTGCTGATCCCCGGGACGGCAACCGACCTTGCCGGCATACTGTGCGTGGCGGCGGCCTGGATACTGAACCGATTTATGTCCAAGCCCAAACTGCAAACGGAGGCAAAGTAATATGGCAAGATGCATCGATCTATTCAACCACTATCTTCCGGTGGAGTTTTATGACAAAATCATTGCCCTGGGCGGTAACGCCCACATGCTGAATCGCGCGCGCAAAATGCCCGCCATGTCGGACCTGGACTACCGCCTGAAGCTGATGGATACCTTTGAGGGATACCAGCAGGTGCCCTGCATCGTCAGTCCCAACGTGGAACAGCTTGTTCCGCCGGAATACACCGCCGAGCTGGCCCGGTTTGCCAACGAAACTTTTTATGACCTGTGCCAGAAATATCCCGACAAATTTCCCTCCTTTGTAGCGGTGCTGCCTCTGGATGATATGGACAAAGCCGCACGCGAGGCGGAATACGCCGTGACAAAGCTGGGCGCCGCGGGTGCCCAGGTGTTTACCAATCAGGGGGGCGAGCCGATCGACAGCGAGGAATTTTACAAGGTCTATACCACCCTCAACGCGCTGGATGCGGTGCTGTGGATTCATCCTTCCCGCACCAGTAAACAGCCGTATTATAAAAACGAAACGCTGGAAAAGTTTGAGCTTTGGTGGACCATGATGTGGCCCATCGAGACGACGATGGCGGCATCCCGCCTGGTCTACTCCGGCCTGTTCCAGCGCTGCCCGGAATTACGTGTGGTGCTGCACCACGCGGGCGGTATGCTGCCCATGGAGGAAGGCCGGCTGGAAAACGGCCTCCGGCTCTACGGCAGCCGAACCGCGCCCGACCAGCAGCAGCTTGTGGAGACCCCCATTATGGGCATGAAGCAAGCGGATGAGTTCCGCAAATTCTATGCCGATTGCGCCACCTTCGGCAGCAAGGCTGCCATTGAGTGTGCGATCCACTTTTTTGGTACCGATCATATGGTATTTGCCAGTGATATGCCCTTTGACCCGGAGGATGGGTTTGGCTATGTACGGCGCACCCAGGCGGACCTTGCGGCCCTGGACCTGCCGGAAGAACAGAAAGACGACCTGCGGTACGGGAATGCGCTGCGCATTCTGAAACGCGTCCGGTAAGCCTGAAAAAGGTACGACAGACTTTGCCGCAGCGAGGTCCGTTGTACCTTTTTCATATGGCGTGCAAGCCGCTTATTTTTTTCGGGCACATTTCCGATATTGCAGCGGGGAAATCTGCTCTGTTTCCTTAAAAGTGCGGATGAAGTGGGAGACATTGTTAAAACCGACCTGCTCGCTTACCGCGCGAATCTCCTCGTTGGTGTTCAAAAGCAGGTCTTTCGCTTTGGAGAGGCGGGCCATTAAAACATATTGCTTAAAGGTGTAGCCTGACACCTCCGAAAAACTGTGGCTGAGGTGGAACTTGTTGACAAAGAACCGGGACGAGACGGCGTCAAGGCTCAAATCCTTCTGGACGTTTGCTTCGATATAGTTTTGCACGTCAAAGATCATGTTCTGCCCGCCGGCGCTGTGCCGCATGGGAAAGGCTTCGGGGTTGTGGCGGTACATGTTTATCAGAATGTCCAGCAGCTTGACCGCGACCATCTGGTCCCAATAGGGCTGGCGGGCCTCATATTCCGCCGCCATCAGGTCGGCCATATGCCGGTAATGCGCCAGTTCGTTCGGCTGACAGTTGTACTGGTGGCAAAACCCCGGCGGCCGCTGTTTAAAAATGGACAGCAAAAGCGGATCACGTACAAAAGTGGCCAGCGCCTCACTGGAAAAGCGGATGGTGAACCGGTCATATCCCTTGCTGTGAGCCAGAATATAATGGTTTTCCATATTGCTCATCAGCAGGATGCTGCCGGGATTTACATGATAAAATTTTCCGGCGATATTAAAATCCGCCGTGCCGCCTATGTTTAGCAGCAGCTCGTACTGGTAATGGAAATGCGGCGTTTTTTTCTGCGCGCAGGGAGCCATGTAAGCCTGCACGGCATCCTGCCGGTGCAGCACCATGATGTCGGTTTTCGAGGAAAAATGTTCGGTCATAGCAGGGGCCCTCCATACTGAATGGAATTCCGCTTCAGTCTTTATTGCTCCCATTATAACGCAGAACATCCATTAAAAACAACTTGGAAAGGTAGAAATACTTATGGAACAATACAAAAAGTTTAAAATTCCGGAAGCGGTCAACGCCAAAGCTGACAAGCCGGCAGCTGCTCCGCGCTATGTACATACTGCTGAGGCCATGGCGCCTGAGCACCGCGCCTGACAGGCAGGGGGGGATAGTGATGAAAAAAGTAGCGGTGGTCACAGGCTCCAGCCGTGGCATTGGGTACGGCATTGCCCGGCGATTGGGTAAGGACGGTTTTCGCGTGGTAATCGTTGCCACCGGCCCGATTGAAGCTCATCAGGAAAATTTGGCCCGCTTGACGGCCGACGGTTCCGAATGGCATTATGTGCAGTGCAACATCGGCGACCGTTCCGACCGTCTTCGGCTGGTGCAGGAAACTGTGAATGTGTTCGGCCGTATCGACGTTCTGGTCAACAATGCCGGTGTCGCGCCCAAAGTACGCGCCGATTTACTCGATATGACGGAAGAAAGTTTCGACTGGGTAATAGGTATCAATACCAAGGGCAATATGTTCCTGACCCAGGCGGTTGCCAGGCAGATGCTCAAACAGGAGGTGCTGGGCAAAAAGCGAGGTACTATTATTAACATTTCCTCCTGCTCCGCCACCGTTTCCAGCACCAACCGGGGTAATACTGCGTTTCCAAAGCGGGGGTGGCTATGCTGACCAAATTATATGCAGACCGCCTCGCGGGAGAAGGAATCCTTGTGCACGAAATCCGTCCCGGCGTCATCGCCACGGATATGACCAGCACCGTTCAAACCAAGTATGACAGCCTGATTGCCGGCGGCACGTTCCCCATCGCCCGCTGGGGCACATCTGAGGACATTGCCCAGGTCGTCTCGGTTTTTGTGGGGGAGAATTTCCTCTATACTACTGGTAACTACATCGATGTGGACGGCGGATTCCACATCCAGCGCCTATGACGAAGTTCCGGCAACGGCAAAAAGATGTCGCTTTGTTCCAAAAGAAGTCATGAAATATGCACAAAGTACATATATATTGTGCTATGGGGGCAAAAAAAGCCCGGCAACTCTTGCCAGAGCTTTCACTTTATCATATAATGTTGAGCAGGGATACCGCATAAGCGGCTAGTCCTCTGGCTCAGGCAAAAATAACCGCAACCTTTGGACGGGGGGCGGTTATTTTTTTATGGTTCTGAGTATTTCCAAAAGTATGTAAAGCAATACAATTGTCAATACAGCTTCCATATCATCACTCCCTTTTCATTGGAGTGACCAACCGCCCTGCCGGGTATCCCTGCGATAACAGTATAGCATTGTTTATGCGAAAATAAGCACATAATGTGACTCATTTTGGAATGCCGAATCAATTGGATGATGTGCTTCTTCCGTGAATATTTATTCGGTTTGGTGCCTATGGTTGATTTTGGTTTTGCTGAAAAGTCTGACTTAACGGTGATTGACTTAAAAGTCGGAGGATACTTTCTATAAAATTAATGCATATATACAAAATCATGGCGAATGGATTGACAGGAAAAAATAAACATGTTATTCTGTCTCCGTTGCAATGGCGCAAACGAGTTGTTTGCGCTTTTTTTTGCCAAAGATGCTCCTTATAAATTCATAAACTTAAAATTTAAAAAATGAAAAGATATGCTATAGGACGGGAAGCCTTAATTCTACCGTCGCTGTAACATGTCTTTTTTATTTGGCCGCAAGATTGGCCTTTGTGCCGTGGCTC
The DNA here is from genome assembly GCA_023394255.1 of Bacillota bacterium. Classification (GTDB taxonomy): domain Bacteria; phylum Bacillota; class Clostridia; order Oscillospirales; family Ruminococcaceae; genus Anaerotruncus. Next base: position 9,205 of record JAEXAZ010000156.1, read on the forward strand.
AGGGAGGCTTCAAAATGGGGAATGCCGTTTTGCTGGAAATGAAGGGAATCACCAAACGATTCGGGAAGACGAACGCCAACGACCATGTTTGCCTGCGGCTGCGCGAGGGGGAGATCCACGCCCTGCTGGGGGAGAACGGAGCCGGGAAGAGCACGCTTATGAACATTCTGGCCGGGATCTACCGGCCGGACTCGGGGAAAATTCTGGTAAATGGGGAACCGGTGGAAATCAAAAGCCCCAGGCATGCCGCGGATATTGGAATCGGCATGGTGCATCAGCATTTTCAGCTGATCTCTACGCTGAGCGTTGCAGAAAACGTATATCTGAGCATGGAACGCACCGACTTTGTAATCAATAAAGCGGCTATGGAAAAAACCATTCGGAATTACTCCGAGAAATTCGGGCTCCCGGTTGACCCGGCGGCAAAAATCTGGCAGCTGTCTGTAGGGGAACAGCAGCGGGTTGAAATCATGAAGCTGCTGTGCCGGGACTGCAAAATCCTGATTCTGGACGAACCGTCGGCGGTTCTGACGCCGCAGGAAGCGAGAGAAATGTTCAAAACCCTGCGCAATATGGCGGACGAGGGCAAATCGGTTATTGTAATTTCCCACAAAATGAACGAAGTAATGGAAAATGCGGATCGGATTACCGTTCTTAAGGGAGGCAAAACAGCGGACGAGATGCCTGCCGCGGAGGCCACGGTGGAGCGTTTGACCAGAGCTGTGGTAGGCTCGCGGACGCTGGGGGAAACGGTGCGCGGAGAATCGGGGAAGGGCGGGAAACCGCTGCTCAGCGTTGAAAATCTCTGTGCCGGAAATGATAAGGGGCTTATCGCGCTGCGCGATTTGTCCGTCGAATTGCGGGAAGGCGAGATTTTCGCGATCGCGGGAGTGGCGGGAAGCGGCCAGAGGGAGCTGGCGGAAACGCTCGCCGGAATGCGCAAGGCGGTTTCCGGCAAGATTACCCTGCATGGCAAAGAGATCACCAAAATGAATGTGCGGCAGCGGATATCGCTGGGGATCTCCTTTATTCCGGAGGACAGGCTCCAGATGGGCCTGGTGGCACAGATGAACATGCGGCAGAACGCGGTCCTCAAGGATTTTCGGGAGCCGGCATACAGCCGCTGGGGAGTATTGAAGAGGGCGGCGATCCGCACCGCCGCGGAAAGCTATGTGCGGGATTACGATATCAAAAACGGCGGTATGGAGCTGCCGGTCGGCCTGATGTCCGGGGGAAACCAGCAGAAGCTTCTGGTGGCAAGGGAAATCCATGGGAACCCGTCGCTTATCATAGCCGCCTATCCGGTGCGCGGACTGGATATCGGCGCAACCGGAGAAATTAACCGGATTTTGCTGGAACAAAAAAAGCGGGGCGCGTGTATTCTGCTGATTTCGGAGGAACTGGACGAAATTTTTCAGATGGCGGACCGGATCGGCGTTCTATGCGGGGGAAGGCTCATGGGTGTCAGGGAAAACGGCCGGACGGATTATGAAGAAATCGGCAGGCTGATGTCGGGCGAGGCTGTATAGGGGGGAGACAGATGGGACTGGCCAATATTCGGTTGGAGAGGAAGCAGACCGCTTCCCTGGGCAGAAGAATCCTGAATTCGGTGTTTTTTGTTTTGCTTGGGTTTGCTTTCAGCGGAGTTTTTATTGTTGCGCTGGGGTTTAACCCTTTTACTGTTTATTCTAAAATGATCTCCTACTCGTTTTTGAATCTGCGCGGAATCCGGGGCAGCGTTATGGCGGGGCTTCCGCTGATGTTCTGCGGCCTGAGTGTTTCGGCCGCGTTTAGAATGAACCTGAATAATATTGGCGCGGAAGGCCAGTATGCGGCAGGCGCCCTGATGGGCGGTGCCTTTGCGCTGTATGGGCCGGCGCTGCCGCTGCCTCTGCGCATGGCGGTGATGTTCCTGCTCTGCGCGCTCGGCGGGGCGCTTTGGGCGATGATCGCGGCAGTATTGAAGGCATATTGGAATGTGAATGAAACGATCATCACGCTGATGCTGAACTATATTGCGCTGCTTCTGATGGATTATCTGTGTTACGGGCCATGGATGGCCAAAAAGCAGACAACCCCGATTTCGGAAAAGATTCCGCAGGAACTGTACCTGCCTTACCTGGGAAACAGCGGAATGAATACGGGAATTGTCATAGCGGTTGTGCTCGCCGGATTATTGTATCTGTTTTTCCAATATACAAC
>JAEXAZ010000215.1 GCA_023394255.1 Bacillota bacterium
CTGTTGTGACGGTCAATGCGGTCGATGCGCAGAAATCCGGGAAGAAAAAAGTGGTCCTGCTTCCACCGGAGGACCGGTATGTTGTGCTGCTCAAGTGCGCGCCTTATGCCTCCTGATTTTTTCGGGGCATGCGCTCCCTTTGCTTATCCGCGAAAAGCTTGAAACAGGCGGGCTTTTTGCGGATTTGTTTTTGGTAAGAAACATAGTATTCCCCCGCGGCGCGTATAGATAGAAGGACAGAATATGGCAAGCAGGAGGGAATACTGATGTTTACGATTTCCGTAAGAATCACCAAAAAACAGATTGCGGTTGCTGCGGCGGTCTTTATCATTGCGCTCGCGGGAGGAATTGGGGTAAACGCCGCCCTGTCAAAACTGTCCGCCGCCCCTCAAAAAGAAATCACCGAGGCTGTAAAAATCGAAAAAGCCGCGGGGAAAACGAACGACCAGCGCGTTGAATTTCTCAAATCCTTCGGCTGGGAAGTCGATCCGGAGGAAGTGGAAATCATGGAAGTTCTGATTCCCAAAGAAGTGGATGAAGTGTTTGCGAACTATAATGATATTCAAAAACAGCAGGGATGCGATATGTCGAAATATGCCGGAAAACGCTGCAAACGGTATAGTTACACGGTGCTGAATTATCCCGACGGAAGCGAGGACGTGCGGGCCAATGTGATCGTTTATAACGGCAAGATCATCGGCGGTGATGTATGCTCGACGAAATTGGACGGATTTATGCATGGGTTTGCTATTGAAAACGATTGAAATTGCTTGATAAGTATGTTACAATTTGGGCAATATAACAAATGCAGCGGATTGCGCGAACAAATCGGGGAGCTGGATCAAAACGCCGGGGGAGCTTTTGTCCGCCGGTGTTTTGCGGCATGTATTTTGGCGATATGAGGTAACGGAATGGGGTTTCAAAAAGGCAGTGAACGCCTGGACAAGACGCTTGCCGCGCAGACGCCCTTGTCCAGGCGGGATGTGCACCGGCTGCTCAGCCGCGGGCTGATCCTGGTCAATGGGGTTTCGGCCCGCGGCTTCGACACAAGAATTGATCCGGAGCATGACGACGTGATCGTGGAAGGGCGGCGGATACAGCTGAAAAAGTACAGCTACCTGATGCTGAATAAGCCGAAGGGGGTTGTCAGCGCGACCGGTGATGCGGCGCTTCCCACTGTTCTCGATCTTGTGCCGGAGGAACTCCGGCGAAGCGGTTTATTTCCAGCGGGACGGCTGGACAAGGATACGGAAGGCTTTGTGCTGATCACGAACGACGGGGAGTTTGCACACCGGATTCTTTCCCCGCGAAGCCATGTGCCAAAAGTGTATATGGCGGAACTGGACAAACCGTTTTCACCGGAAACCATAGAATGCTTTGCGAAAGGGATGGTGATAAAAGCGGACAAACACGACAATATGGAAGGAGCGGGCGAACGCACCTGCCTGCCCGCTCAGCTCGGTCCGGCAGGGGATAACTGGCAGATTGGCCGTGTGGTAATCCGGCAGGGGATATACCATCAGGTAAAGCGGATGTTTGCGGCCTGCGGCTTAAAAGTCGTGGCGCTCAGGCGCATACAAATAGGAGGACTGGCTTTGGACCCCGCTCTGGAAATTGGGAAATGCAGGGAAATTAGGGAGCCGGAAATGCGGTTGCTGGCACAGGATCAGCCTTTATACTGAGATCCGGACCCTTTTAGCAGCCATGACTGGATAAAATTGGAATAGCTGTTCAAAAAACTGACAAAATTTAGCCACACTTTTTTCCGAAAAAAATAGTATGATAGTAGAAAAGTCGGTTTGACAGCGTTTCTCCGCGAAAAAAGGGGAAATAATAATTATTCCACAACAAAGATTCGAAATCGTGTTGCAAATTACACAAATTTGTTGTAAAATATTCGTGATGGCTTGTTGGAATTCAAATGTTGCGCTTTTTTTGCCTTTTTTTGGCGGATAAGCGGCGGCAAAAAACCGGTTCGTGGTTCGTTTACGCCCGGCGGAGGATACAAATTATTACGAGTGAAGAGGGGATAGAAATGTCAAACAGGCTTTTCCAAGGAATCGTTCATCAGATGAGGGACTGCATTGATCGGGTCATTGGTGTTGTGGATGACAGTGCAACGATCATTTCCTGCAGCGATTTAACTAAAATTGGAGAAACCAGCGAATTTTTCACGCTTGATGCAGGGGATGTCAACGAGGTGTTTGTCCGCGATGGCTATACCTACAAGCCTTTTGGCAGTAAAATGAAGCCGGAATTTGCCGTTTTTGTCGAGGGAGTTGACGAACCGGCTGCTAAATACTGCAACCTTCTGGCAATTTCACTTTCATCCATCAAGCAGTACTATGATGAGAAATACGACAGGAATAATTTCATTAAAAATGTAATCCTGGATAATATCCTTCCCGGCGATATTTATGTCAAAGCCCGCGAGCTGCATTTCAACACCGATTCCACACGCGTTGTGCTGCTGATACGCATTGTTGCGTCCAACGACATTTCTGCGTTCGATGTGATTCAGAACCTGTTCCCGGACAAGCAGAAGGACTTTGTCTTTAATATTTCGGAAAGCGATATCGTGCTGGTGAAGGAAACCAAGCAGGGGATTGAAAGCAAAGACCTCGAAAAGCTGGCCCGTTCCATTGTGGACACACTGGGAAGCGAGTTTTACACCAAGGTGGTAGTGGGCATCGGGACCTCGATCGTCGGCGTGAAGGACCTTGCGCGCAGCTTCAAGGAAGCGCAGGTCGCTCTTGAGGTCGGCAAGGTGTTCGATACCGAAAAAGCGATTGTCAGCTATGACAACCTTGGCATTGCCCGCCTGATCTACCAGCTGCCGACAACGCTTTGCGATATGTTCCTGCGGGAAGTTTTCAAAAAAGGTTCCATCGAAAGCCTTGATCATGAGACCCTCTTTACGATTCAGAAATTCTTTGAGAACAACCTGAACGTTTCCGAAACCTCGCGCAAACTGTTTGTGCACAGAAACACGCTCGTGTACAGGCTGGAAAAAATTAAAAAGCTGACTGGGCTTGACCTGCGGGAATTTGACCACGCGATTATTTTTAAGGTCGCGCTGATGGTCAAAAAATACCTGACGGCTAATCCGGTCAAGTATTAAACCGAAACTGACCTGCGGCGGCAGGCATTTTCAAAGGCGGTGTACCAGTGATCGAATTTGTCAATGTTTCCAAGGTCTACAAGACCGGGACGCATGCGCTCAATCATTTTAATGTGAGTATTGACAGAGGGGAATTTGTGTTTGTGGTAGGCCCTTCGGGCGCTGGAAAAAGCACCTTTATCAAGCTGCTGATGCGCGAGGAAAAACCAACCTCCGGCGAGATTTATGTCAACGGCCAGAATCTCGTGAAGCTCCGCAGGAGGAAGGTGCCTTACTTTCGCAGAACGCTGGGGGTCGTTTTTCAGGACTTCCGCTTGATTCCAAACATGAATATTTATGACAATGTTGCGTTTGCCCTGCGCGTCACCAATGTTTCCAGCAAGGATATCCGAAGCAGGGTTCCTTACATACTTGGCCTGGTCGGCCTTTCCGGGAAAGCAAAAAGCCTGCCTGAGCATCTTTCGGGCGGGGAACAGCAGCGGGTTGCCCTGGCGCGCGCGCTGGTAAATAATCCATCGCTGATTATTGCGGACGAACCGACCGGCAACATTGACCCCGAACTTTCTTTTGAAATTGTGGACCTGCTCAGCGAAATCAATAAGTGCGGCACCACGGTCGTAATGGTGACCCATGCGCATAATCTTGTCGCTGAGTTTAACCACCGTGTCATCGCCATCGACGAGGGTACTGTGATATCCGATAATAAAAACGGGGGGTACTACGTCGAATGAGAGGGAGTAGTTTTGGCTATCTGCTCCGGGAAGGCGCAAAGAATATTTACGCGAACCGCCTGATGTCTTTCGCGTCGATCGGGACGCTTGTCGCATGCATGCTGCTGATCGGGAGTTCCCTGCTGTTTTCCATGAACATCAACCGCGCGGTGGGATATGTGGAGCAGCAGAATGAGGTCGAGGTGGAACTGGACGACGGCCTTTCCGAGGAGCAGATCAAAGAAGTCGACAAGGAAATCGCGCTGATCGACAATGTATATGAACGGGAATTTGTTTCCAAGGACGCGCTGATGGAAGAACTCAAGGCACAGTCGGATGACCTCGCGGTTCTGCTGGATGGTCTGGAGGAGGACAATCCCCTTTACGATTCCTACCGCCTCAAGGTCAGGGATCTTTCGCGCCTTTCCAGCACCGTCATGAAGCTGGAATCTCTGGAAGGGGTTTCCGCCGTACGTGCCCCCGATATGGTCGGGGAAATTATGACCAATGTGAAACGGGCCGTCTCTTCGGCGGGCTATTTTATTGTTGCCATCCTGCTTGTCGTTTCTTTGGTGATTATGGGAAATACCATCAAGGTTACGGTTTTTAACCGCAGGAAAGAAATTAATATCATGAAATACGTTGGCGCAACGGATGCGTTTATCCGTCTGCCGTTTTTTGTGGAAGGGTTTCTGCTGGGGCTTGTCTCCGCGCTGATCTCGTTCGGCCTGCTCTGGACCGGGTACAACTATATTCTGGATGTGATCGCGCAGAACCCTTCGACATGGATGACGCAGGTCTACAGCAACATCATCCCGTTTGATGAGATTGCTGTGGAGATGCTGGTCTGGTTTTTGGGCGGCGGCGTGTTCATCGGCGTTTTCGGCAGCATGTTCTTTGTGAATAAATATCTGAAGGTGTAGTTCGGCCAAAGCGGCCGCTCAAATTTAATAACAATTTGCAGGGGGCGGAAGGCAGCGTGAAGACTTCAAAAGGAAAGAGAATATTTGCATGGGTGATGGCGGTGCTGATGGCGCTGATGTTTATCATTCCGTCTTTATCAACGATGGCGCGTGCGGATGACGGGGATGAATATGAAGAAGATGTGGTGGAAGATGATTTCAGCGACGAAAAAAGCCAGATCAACGACCTGAATGATAAATACGCGCAGCTTCAGAAAGAACAGCAGGAAATCAGCTCAAAAATCACACAGGTGAAGAGCGAAAAGGAAAAACAGATTGCTGTAAAGCAGCAGATCGACTCACAGATTAACAATACAATTGCACAGATTGATGTGCTCAATGACCGTATTGAGCTGCTGGAAAGCCAGATCGCCCAGAAAAAGAAGGAAATGGACCAGAAACAGAAAGAGATCAACGCCAATTTTGAGCTCTTTAAAAAACGTGTCCGCGCGCTCTGCTCCACAAAGAAGGCGACGACTTTAGGCCTCATTCTGGGTGCGGACAGCTTTTCCCAGTTCCTTACCAGGACAGAGGCGACAACGCGGATTTCCCAGTACGATACGGATATGATCCAAATGCTTACGGAACAGAAGAACGAACTGGAAAGCATTAAAAAGGAAATTGAGCAGGATAAGGGCAGTGTGCAGGAGGACCGGAATACGCAGGCTTCCAAAAAAGAGGAACTGACGGGGCAGATGGTGGATGCGCAGAATAAAATCCAGGATATTGCTGAAATGGAAAAGGAGTTCCTGGCAAATAAGGACGCGCTGACCAAGCAAATGCAGCAGGTGCAGGCGGAAATTGCGAAAATTTACGCGGAAATTAACAAAACGTCCATGAATACGAAATATACAGGCGGTAAGATGGGATGGCCGGCCCCGAGCCTCGGGCAGATCACCTGCCCGTATGGCTGGCGGTTTGGGGGAAGCGATTTCCATACGGGAATTGATATTTCCGGCGCCGGCGCTTACGGCGCGACGATTGTCGCGGCGAACTCCGGCACGGTCAAGGTTGCGAACACCTCGTTTACCCCGGGCTACGGATATGGAAAATATGTCATTATTGACCATGGAGGCGGGATACAGACATTGTACGGGCATTGCAGCGCCCTGAATGTAACGGTAGGGCAGGTCGTTGCGAAAGGGCAGCCGATTGCGCAGGTGGGCTCCACCGGCTGGTCCACCGGCCCGCACGTACACTTTGAAATCCGCCAGAACGGCAATTCAGTCAATCCATTGGGCGGCGGCTGGCTGGAAGAAGGCTGATGTCATACGCGCCATGGGCGGGACCGGCGGAAGGCACAAAGTTAGGAGAAGGCAGATGAATAAAAAAATATCTTTGGGCGCCGCAATCTTTCTGATGCTGATTTTTATGGCGGCCACCGTTTCGATGACGATGATCTATTCCCAGCGGGATTTCAACAGGAAAGTCCGTGATCTTAAAGACCGTGAGTCCAGATACAGCAAAATTGCCGAAATCGACAACTATGTGCAGAACCGCTACATCGGCACTATTCTTGCGGATGACTTGACAGATGCCACGGCGGCGGGCTTTTTGGCCGGAATCGGGGACCCTTATGCCAGGTATTACGATAAAACCAGCTATGACCGGCTGCTTGCCGATTACAGCGGGAACTCGGTGCAGATCGGGATTGTCCCTCAGAAGGACGAGAGCGGGTATATTAAGGTCGGCGAGGTTTATCCGGATTCGCCCGCACAGGCCGCAGGCATCCAGCCGGATGACCTGATTGTCAAGATTGACGATACGGACATCGGCAGCGAGAACTATTCCGAAGCGGTGGCGATGCTGAAAGGCGAGCCGGGAACGAAAATGAATATTGTCGTGCGGCGCGGGGTGGATGAGAATACGCTGGAAATGACCCGCCGTTTTGTGGAAACGCCGTCCGTGAACGCAACCATGCTGGAAAATAATATTGGCCTGGTAAAGTTCACGCAGTTTAACGATACCACGCCCGATCAGTTTAATAAGCGCGTCAACAGGCTGATGGATGAAGGCGCGCAGGCGCTGATCTTCGATGTGCGCGGTGTGAACGCGGGCGTGCTGCGTTCGGTTGCTCAGGTGCTTGATAAGTTGCTTCCGGAGGGTACAATCGTTTCCTCCACCGATAAGGACGGCAACACAACCGTGCTGGAAACTTCGGATGCTACGGAGATCGCACTCCCGATGTCGGTGATGATGAATGACAAAACTTCCGGCGAGGCGGAGCTGTTTGCGCAGGCGATCAAGGATTACAACAAAGGAAAACTTGTGGGGACCAAGACAGCCGGAAAAGGAACCGCACAGACAATCATTCCGCTTACCGACGGCAGCGCGATCAAGCTGACAACGGCGCGCTACAACCCGCCGCTAAGCCCGAGTTATGACGGCGTTGGCGTGAAGCCGGATTTTGAAGTAAAAATGAGCGACGAGCAGCTTCAATACGCTACCGATGATCCCGAAACAGACGCGCAGCTGAAAAAAGCGATTGAGGTGGTAGCCGCCGCAATCAAGCAGTCTAACGCAAGCCAGGCCGAATCATCTGAGCCTTCCGCAGAAACGTCGTCAAACTAAATAAATGCCGGCCGGCTGCCAGCCGGCCGGTTTTGTCATAGCGCGGTAAAGGCTTGCATATACTGGACAAGAGCTTGGAAGTGAATGACAGAAATTGTAAAATATTCATCAATTTTAAATCTTTTGCTTGACATAACAAAGCACTCTGACTATAATACTAAGCATTGTAACATATCGTAAGCAAGTTCTTGCGGCCGGTGTGTAAAAAGGCTGCCGAAGATGGCGGCCAAATCTTTTATATTGGCAAATAATGCTCTGTAAAGGAGAATTTAATATGGCAACTGAATTGCTGATGACACAAGAAGGCTATGAAGCACTCAAAAAGGAGCTCAATGAGCTCAAAAGCGTTACCAGGGGCGAAATTTCCGAAAAAATCCGCGTTGCCCGTGGTTTTGGCGACCTTTCCGAAAACAGCGAGTATGATGAGGCGAAGAATGAGCAGGCGGTCGTTGAGGCAAGAATCAAAAAGCTGGAAGATCAGCTGAAAGCAGTCAAAATCATTTCAAGAGACCAGATTTCCACGGACAAAGTAACCGTGGGATGCCGTGTCAAGATTCTGGATATGGAATTTGACGAGGAAATGGAATATGTGATTGCAAGTTCTGTGGAATCCCATTCCGATCTGAACAGCATTTCTGACGAGTCTCCCGTTGGCAAGGGCCTTTTAGGACATAAAGTCGGCGATGTCGTTGAGATTCACGCGCCTGCCGAGACGCTGAAACTTAAAATTCTGGAAATCGGAATTTAATGTCGGTTTTCTGCATGCGCGGGCTTTGCAAAAGCCCGCGTTTTTGTTATAATATAGCTGTTTGCAGAATTACAGATTAAGGATGTGTCAACTATGGATCAGCATTCGCATGCTCCCGAAGTGGAGTTGACTGCGGAAGAAGAGCAGGCAAAACTGTCGGAAGTTTTGCAGATACGACGCGACAAACTGGCCGCATTGAAAAACGAGGGGAAAAACCCTTTTGAAATTACAACCTATCAGCGCACCGCCTATGCCAAACAGATCGTCAGTTCTTTTGACGCAATGGAGGGGAAAGAGGTTTCCGTCGCAGGGCGGATGATGAGCAAGCGCGGAATGGGAAAAGCCTCTTTCCTTGATATAAGCGACTCTACGGGCAGAATCCAGAGCTATGTCCGTCAGGACCATGTGGGAGAAGAGGCTTACGCGGATTTTAAAAAGTGGGATATTGGGGACATCATCGGAATCACCGGAGAGGTTTTCCGTACACAGAAAGGTGAAATCTCTGTAAAGGCGGAAAAAATCGTGCTGCTTTCCAAATCCCTGCTGCCCCTGCCGGAAAAATGGCACGGGCTGAAGGACACGGAGCTGCGTTATCGTCAGCGGTATGTGGATCTGATTGTAAATCCGGAAGTGAAGGAGACTTTCATCAGGCGTTCGCGGATCATCACGGCTATCCGAAGCTTTTTGGACTGCCGCGGATTCATTGAGGTGGAAACGCCGGTCCTGCATACCATCGCGGGCGGCGCGAATGCGCGTCCGTTCATTACACACCACAATTCTCTGGATATCGATATGTATATGCGTATCGCGCTGGAGCTGCATTTGAAACGCCTCATTGTCGGCGGCTTTGACAAGGTATATGAGATCGGGCGTGTTTTCCGCAACGAAGGGATCGATACCCGGCACAATCCGGAGTTTACGCTGCTGGAACTTTACGAAGCCTTTACCGATTATCATGGCATGATGGACATTACCGAAGCGTTGATCCGGCATTGCGCGCATGAAGTGCTTGGTACCGGCATGGTTCAGTACGGCGATGTGGAAATCAATCTGGACAAGCCGTTTGAGCGGCTTTCGATGCTGGACGCTGTGAAAAGATACAGCGGAGTGGATTTCCGCGAAATCGCCACACTGGAGCAGGCCCGCGCCGCTGCAAAAGAGCATCATGTGGAATATGAGGAACGCCATCTTGCCGGGGACATCCTGAGCCTGTTCTTTGAAGAATTCTGTGAGGAACATCTGATCCAGCCGACTTTTATCACCGACCATCCGGTCGCGATTTCCCCGCTGTCCAAACGCAAACCGGAGGACCCCGAATATACCGAACGGTTTGAGCTGTTTATCCTTGGGCGTGAGCACGCGAACGCATTCAGCGAGCTCAACGACCCGATTGACCAGCGGGAGCGTTTTGAGCGTCAGGCGGCGCTAAAAGCCGCCGGCGACGAGGAGGCCACCGATGTCGATGAGGATTTCCTGACCGCGCTGGAATATGGCATGCCCCCGACAGGCGGCCTTGGCATTGGGGTTGACCGCCTTATCATGCTGCTGACCAACAGTGTCTCCATCCGCGACGTTCTGATGTTCCCCACGATGAAACCCAATAAGGATTAATTTTTGTTACGTAACCATTGAAAGGAGGGACCCCCCATCGAACAGGCAAATACGAAAGGAATCCGCATGCAGAGCAAGCGCCGGTTTGGCATGCTTGTGGTTGCGGTGCTGATGATTTTGATGCTTGGGCTGGGATACTATTATTCAGCCGGACAGGAAATGGGTGAAAGCACGGTTGTTGTCGCGGTGCGGGGGTATCTTTCGGTGGAGCAGAAAACCGCGCTGAACGAACAGTTTTCCGGTTATGCGCCGGAGAGTATGGAAGGGTTGCGGCTGAAAATATTCGAATTCCCGGCAGCCAACGCGGAAGATTCCGATCTGAATACCTCCAAAATGTTTGGAGAATTTATGAGCGAACTCAAAAGCAGCGAATCCAGCCTGCTGTTGCTTGACCGCAATATCTACGACATGGTGGGGGACGAGACACTGTTTGAAGACCTCTCCGTCCGGTATCCGGCCGATCCCGCCGTTACCGGAAAATACCTTTACGCGGTGAAGGATAAGCCGTTTGTGACGGCAAAGGGGCTGGAGGGCCTTCCCGAAGTGTTTCTGGTTTTGCGCAGTTCAAAATCGGGAGTAGTCAACCGCAATGCGAAAACACTCGAGCTGTATAACCAGCAGTGCGGGCTGATGGATAATATTGCATACAGTACCCCGCCCAACGGCTATGCCGCCCAGGGCCTGCAAAAGTAATACTACTGTGGGACACGACAAAACGTTTTGTTCCGCGGGGAGAAAAACTATCGTTTTGACATGTGGACAGAAACCAGATAATAGTGTATAATTATGCACATAATAATGAATAGGGAGAGAAAATATACAGTGCATCGGATTTTTAACAAAAAAATAAATGTTCCGCTGCCTTTTTTCCTTTCCTTTTTATCACTGTTTTTTCATCGGATACCTATCCATTATTTTAATGGATAGGTATTTTTATGTGCCGAAATGACAGGATTCTGCCCGCGACCAGAAAGGAAAGATCATCTGTGAACAGACTTCTGATTCAAAATTCCCATGTAATCGACCCCTCACAAGGAATTGACGGGGTATGCGATGTGCTGATCGAAGACGGGCTGGTTGCCGCCGGCGCTGCTCCCGCGGGTTATGACGGCCCGGTTATGGATGCCGCGGGGCTTTGCCTTGCGCCGGGTCTGGTGGATATGCATGTCCACCTGCGGGATCCGGGGTTTACCCAAAAAGAGGATATCCTGACCGGCTGCGCCGCCGCTGCCGCCGGTGGGTTTACCTCAATCGCCTCCATGCCCAATTCCAATCCGGTCTGCGATAAAACCGATGTGGTGAAATATATCATCGGGCGCGGGGAAGCGGCTTCTGCGAAAGTCTATCCGGTCGCCGCGATTACAAAAGGGCTGAAAAGCGGGGAACTGACCGATTTTTCCGCGCTGCATGAAGCCGGCGCGGTCGGGGTTTCGGACGACGGGCGGCCGGTGACGAATAACCGGCTGATGCTGGAAGCCCTGCGTGCCGCGGGCCACGAGCATCTTGTGGTCATCTGCCACGCGGAGGATTTGGATATTGTAAACGGTGGGATCATGCATAAGGGGGAAATCAGCGGCCGCCTGAAGGTTCCCGGGATTGACCGGGCGTCGGAGGACTGCGCGACTGCCGCGACAGTGGCGCTGGCGGCGGCATCGAATACCCATGTGCACATTGCGCATGTCTCCACAAAAGGTTCGGCGGAACTCATCCGGGACGCGAAGCGGCGGGGCGTGAATGTAACCTGTGAAACGGCGCCGCATTATTTTGCGCTGAACCATGAAATGCTGCTCAAAATGAGCGCAAACTATCGGATGAATCCGCCGCTGCGGGAGGAAAGCGACCGCAAAGCAATTCTGGAGGCGATTGCCGACGGGACGATTGACTGCATCGCAACCGACCACGCCCCCCATACGCCCTATGAGAAAGCGGAGTTTGAAACCGCGCCGAACGGCGTAATCGGGCTGGAGACGTCGCTGGCGGTATCGCTGACGCATTTGGTGCATACCGGCATCGTTACGCTGCCCCGCCTGATAGAGCTGATGTCATGGACCCCCGCGAAAATTCTCGGCATCCGCGCCGGAACGTTGAAAAAAGGAATGCCGGCGGATCTGGTACTGTTTGACCCGGAGGAAAAATGGGTGGTGGATAAAACAAAATTCCGTTCCAAAGCGCGCAATACCTGCTTTGACAAAGCAAAGGTCACCGGGCGGGTACGATATACGGTGCTGAACGGCGTGTTGAGTTATGAATATCAGGAAGAAACGGGGAGTGGCAATGAAAAAACTGATACAGAGAATTCTTGAACTGAAGAATCCTACGGTAGTGGGTCTTGACCCCACTTTGGCATATCTGCCCGCGCAGGTGAAGGAACAAGCGTTTTCCGCTTATGGAAAAACGCTTGAGG
>JAEXAZ010000235.1 GCA_023394255.1 Bacillota bacterium
CGCTTGTACACTGCACCGGCCCGTACGTCATCCCGAACGTGTATGGGGAAGCGACCTTTGTCTATACCAATAATCCGATGGCGGGGGCGTTCCGCGGGTTTGGGGTGCCGCAGGTCTCGCTCCTGCACGAGGGGCAGGTCGACGCGCTGGCAAAGGAATTGGGCATCGACCCGGTTGAAATGCGCCTGCGCAACGCGCAGCGTGTGGGCTGTGAGCTTGCCAGCGGGCAGGTGCTGCAGGAAAGCGTCGGGCTGGTCGAATGCATTGAGCGCATGCGGGAAAAAGCGAATCAGGTATTTTTACAAAAGGACGGTGAAGCGGATGATTAAAACGGGTACCGGAACGGGATGCATGTGGTACGGGGTCGGCAATACCGGCCTGCCGAACCCGGCGGCCGCTTTTGTGGAGGTGCTGTCCGACGCGTCCGTGAATCTGATGGTGGGCTGCGCGGATATCGGGCAGGGATCCACGACCGTTATGGCACAGATTGCCGCGGAGGAACTGGGCCTGCACTATGAGGATATCATGGTCACAAGCGCCGACACCGGAATCACGCCGGAAGGCGGCGCGACCTCCGCAAGCCGCCAGACCTTTATCTCGGGCAACGCGACCCGCAACGCCTGCCGGATGGCGAAGGAGATCCTGGCGAAAACCGTATCGGAAAAGCTGGGCATACCGCCCGAAAACCTGACGTTTGTAGACCGGCGCATTTTTGCGACGGATATGCCTGAAGTCGGCATGTCCTATGCGGAGCTAATGGGGGAGATGCGTAAAAAGGGGCGCATCGCGCTGGGAAGCGGCTCCTATAACCCCAGGACAACGCTGCTCGATCCTGAAACGATGGAAGGCATTCCGTTTGAACTCTATTCCTATGCGGCGACGTCCGTCAGCTTGGAAGTGAATACCGAAACCGGGCGTATCGAGGTACGTAAAGTGGTTTCCGCGCACGACGTCGGCCAGGCGGTCAACCGCGCCAATGTCGAGGGACAGATTGAGGGCGGCAGCGCGATGGGCATTGGTTTTGCACTGATGGAATCCACAATGGTGGAAAACGGTGTCATTGTCAACCCGCAGTTTTCAAAATATTTGATTCCGACCGCGCTGGACATGCCGGTCATCTATCCGATTATTGTGGAGAGCGGCGGCGAGGCGGCCCCGTTCGGCGCGAAAGGCATCGGGGAACCCGCGCTGATTCCAATTATCCCTGCGATTGTCAGCGCGGTGGAAGCCGCCATCGGTATCCGCTTTTACAAACTGCCGATCACCCCGACCGACGTGATGGCTGCATTGGTGGAGCAGGGGAAAACAGGTATCGGCGCATGGCCGCCGGAGGACGCCTGTGGGCTGTAAAAACAGGACATGTATTTTTTGAAGCGGCTTTTGTATCAAAAGCCGCTTTTTCCTATTTTGCGTAATCTGCATAAATGGATTTTTTACGATTCATATTTCGACGTTTTCCCTGTGAGGCAAGTGCGAGGAATGAGGTATATGAAAATCCTTGTGCAGCTCTATTAAAACGATATAACGTACAAATTGCAGAGAAAAAAAGATAAAAACATCATAAAAATCGACAAACTGGAATTTGTGGAATCCCGTATAAGATTATTCACTTTGCATCCTTATTTTTGTGAGAATCATAAAAAACGCTTCGTTTTACCGGGAATGCTATCCGATTATGCAGTTTCAAGTTGACATTCCTGCAAATCGAATTTATAATTTAGAACATCAACAGAATCTTGTTGGGCAGAAGAAAAGCAATGAGGCTTACATCGTAAGGAACCGCCTTCGATGTAAGCCTTTTTTGTATTCAATATTCGAATCTGCTTTCGGAGCGGTAAGCAATGGGGCTTGCAAAAACAAGCGTCTGTTGTGGTTTTTCCGAAATCCGAGGGTATCGACAAAAGGACTGATTTGAGGGAGGTAACTACATGAAAAGCAAAAAACTGGCTTCACTTCTCGCCGCGGCAATGACAATGGGGGCGTTGCTGTTTGGATGTTCCGGGCAGGGCAGCCCGGCCGGCAGCGCGGCGCCTCAGCCGGAATCCCAGGCGGCGCCTGCATCCAGCGCGGCATCGGGGGAAGCGTCTTCCGACGCGGCATCCTCCGAAAAACCCGCGGCGGGCCTCAAGGTTGCGGCTGTGCTTGGCGGACCGATTACAGACAAAAGCTGGAACCAGAGTGCGTATAACGGCCTGATGGCAATTGGCGAACTGGGTGCGGAAACTTCTTTCGTAGAGGGCTGCGCGGCTTCCGAAGCGCCCGACGCGATCCGCACCTTTGCTTCCGAAGGCTACAATGTCGTCTATGTCAACTCGGCGGCGTTCAAGGATTCCGCCTACGAAATTGCGGCGGAGTTTCCGAATGTGTTTTTCATCATCAACTCGGCGGGCAAAAGCGGGGACAATTTTGTTTCCCTGAGCAGCGCGAACTATGAGCAGGGCTTTATTCAGGGGGTGCTCTGCGCGACAATTTCCAAGAGCGGAAAGGTCGGAATGGTCTGCGGAACCGAGATGACGCCGATTCTGGATGCGGAAGCCGGATTCTATCAGGGTGTGGAGTATGTCAACAAAGAGCTGGGCCGCAATATTGCGTACAAAGCAACCTATCTGGGCAACTTTGAGGACACCAACGCCGGTTACGAAACCGCCCTGTCCTTTATCGCGGAGGGTTACGACGCAATGACCACAAACGCGGACAACGCCTCCAACGCGGTGCTGCAGGCCTGCGAAGAAAAGGGCGTGTATTGCGCGGGCAACGGCGTGGGGCAGAGCGAAATTGCACCCAACAAACTGCTTGCCGGCGTCAAAGTAGATAACAAGGCCACCTATCTGCACAGTTTCCAGGAATATCTGGACGGCGCGATTCTCGAGAACGCGGGCAAGGAAACCTACGGTGCAAACTTTGGCGTGGTGGCCGTCGACCAGTTCTACGGGGCGGCCGATGACTTTACGGCGGAGGAAAAACAGTTTATTGATGACACCATTGCAAAGCTGGCCGCCGGTGAAATCGTCGTGAAGCCGATGGCGGAATACAAAGAGGCTTAACCGAAAAAGCAACTGGCAACTGTTTTATTCTGGCAGTTTGAAAGGAAGGACCTTATATGAATCATAAGAAATTGGTTTCTTTATTGTTTGCATCAAGTTTGGCGGTTTCCCTTTTAACCGGATGCGCGGGCGGTACGGCTTCTTCCGAGCCGTCCGCGGCTCCCGCGGGATCGGCTGCCGCTTCGGAAAGCAGCGCGCCCGCTTCTCAGGAAGCAGGCGGGAAATCCGCGGACGGGATTAAAGTGGCGTCGGTGTTCGGCGGACCGATTACCGACAAAAGCTGGAATGAAACTGCTTATAACGGGCTGATGGAGCTTGAGAAGATGGGCGCGGAAACCGCTTATGTCGAAAACTGCGAAGCCTCGGCCGCTCCGGACGCGATCCGCACCTTTGCCTCCTCCGGCTACAATGTGGTTTATGTAAATTCGAGTGCCTTCAAGGATTCCGCGTATGAGATTGCCCCTGAATTCCCGGATGTAACGTTCATTATCAACGGGGTCGGTGAACAGGGGGACAATTTCGTATCGCTGAGCACGGCGAATTATCAGCAGGGCTACGTGCAGGGCATCCTCTGCGCCGTGGCAAGCAAGGCCGGGAAGGCCGGCATGATCTGCGGCACGGAAATGACACCCACGCTCGACTGTGAAGCGGGGTTCTATCAGGCGGTCGATTATGTCAATGAGAAGCTTGGCAGAAATGTAGAGCCGAAGGTCACTTACCTTGGAAACTACACCGATACCAGCGCAGGTTATGAAACCGCGATGTCCTTTATCGCGGAGGGTTACGACGTGATGACGACAGTTGCGGACAACGCCTCCAACGCGGTGCTGCAGGCCTGCGAGGAAAAAGGGGTGCTCTGTGTCGGCAACGGAATCGGGCAAAACGAAGTGGCGCCGAATACCCTGATTGCGGGCGTCAAAAAAGACAACCAGCCGACTTATGTGCAGAGCTTTAAAGAATATCTGGACGGCAGCCTGCTGGGCAAGGCCGGTACGGAGGTCTATGGGGTCAACTTCGGCGTGGTCGGCGTGGACAATTTCTATGATGCGGCCTCCTGCTATACCGCAGAAGAAAAAGCATTTATCGACGATGTGATGCAAAAACTCGCTTCCGGCGAAATCGTCGTGAAATCCATGGCGGAATATAAACAATAATCTGCGTCCCGTCCGGCCCGAGCCGCCAAAAGGCGGCCGTGCCGGATGGAAACCGAACTGACGACGGATGGGCGGAAACCCTCTGTTTATTATCTGATGAGGAGAAGCGGCATGAATGAAACAAAGAAAAACAACGTCATCATCAGGGGGCTGAAAGCAGCTTATTACCCGGTCTTGGCGCTGCTTGTAGCCCTGATTGTGATGGCAGTCGTCATACAGTCGATGGGATACGATGCTCTGAATGCCTATAAAATCCTGTTCACCAGCTCGCTTACATCCGTATATGGCTGGGGCGAAACGCTGGCAATGGCAATCGCGCTGCTGTTATCCGGGCTGAGTTTCGCGGTTGCGGACAGGAGCGGGCTGATCAACCTCGGCG
>JAEXAZ010000039.1 GCA_023394255.1 Bacillota bacterium
CTCGTTGTTCATTTTTCAAGGTGCTGTGCCGCCCGTTTCCGCCGTTTTGTCCGCCGCTCACGAGACAGCTTAGTTATAATACCATCCCCATAACTTTTTGTCAACACCTTTTTCGCATTCTTTTTTCGATTTTGTCAAACTTCCTGGAGACAGCCCATTCCAAGCCGCTTTATACGCTTGCTTTTCTCGACCGGATGAGATAGAATAAGTTTTATTAGCCTTACAGCTCTTATATTATAATTGAAGGTGATCCCATATGCCCATTAAGATTCCGGACAGCCTGCCCGCCGCGAAGATCCTCGAAAACGAGAACATCTTCGTGATGACCGAACACCGGGCGCTGCATCAGGATATCCGTCCGCTGAAAATCGTGATTCTGAATCTCATGCCGAAAAAAATCGAAACGGAGACACAGCTTTTGCGTCTGCTCGGCAACTCCCCTATTCAGGTCGACATCGAGCTGCTGCAAACCGAGTCTTATACTCCCAGGAACACATCTTCTGAACATCTTTTCAAATTTTACAAAACGTTTGATGATATTAAAAACGAACGTTTTGACGGCATGATCATTACCGGGGCCCCGGTCGAGCAGATGGCTTTCGAAGCGGTGGACTACTGGGACGAACTCTGCAAAATTATGGAGTGGAGCGAAAGCAACGTTTATTCCACGCTGCATATCTGTTGGGGCGCACAGGCGGGGCTTTATTACCACTATGGTGTCAACAAATATCCTCTGGACGAAAAAATGTTCGGCATTTTCCAGCACCGCCTGCTGTCGGTAAACCATCCCATCACACGCGGTTTTGACGAGCTCTTTTACGCTCCCCACTCCCGGCATACCACCGTTCTGCGCCGTGAAATAGAGCGCAACCCCGAGCTGGAAATCCTGGCCTCTTCGGACAAGGCCGGCGTCTATATGGTGGGGCGCCGCGACGGGCGCCAGTTTTTCATTACAGGGCATTCGGAATATGACCGCGACACGCTTGCGAACGAATATTTCCGCGACCTGAACAAGGGGCTTCCCATCGGCATGCCGGAAAACTATTTTCCGCAGAACAACCCCGAGCTTACTCCGGCATACACCTGGCGCAGCCATGCAAACCTCCTGTTCTGCAACTGGCTGAACTATTATGTCTACCAGGCAACGCCTTTTGACCTGGAAAAACTCGATGAAAATCTTCACCCCGTGGCTGAATAAACAGGTTTTATTTTCCAATAATCCTCCTAACAAATGATTTTGTCAGGAGGATTTTTTATGCGCAGACTGGATCTGGCAATGGTGATCGGACTGGCGGTATCAGTTCTGATGTCAAACATTGCGGCTTTTGGGCAGGAATGTGATCTCGTGCGCTCCAATGTAGTGCGCCTACATATTATGGCAAATTCCAACAGCATAGCCGATCAAAAAATCAAGCTTCAGGTGCGCGACAGGATTCTGGCGGATGTCGGCAGCGTCTTTGAGGAACCGCAAAACCAGCAGGACGCCAAAAAAGTGGCCGAACAGGCGCTGCCGGCCATCCGCGAAGCGGCGGAAAAAGAGCTGCGGGAAGACAAAGTGGATGCGGCCGTAAAAGCAGAACTGACCCGGATGTATTTTACCACACGGGAGTACGGGGACATCTCCCTGCCGGCGGGGATCTATGACGCCGTCCGCGTCACGATCGGCAGCGGGGAGGGCAAAAACTGGTGGTGCGTCGTTTATCCCCCTATCTGTGTTGCTCCCGCTATGGCGCCCCAGAGCGTGGCCCTTGATGAGATTGAACATCTGAACAACGAACCGCTTTTCAAGCCGAAGCTGGCGATTGTGGAGTTGTTCGAACAGATCAAAGAAAAAAGCCTGCCAAAACGGCAGGCCGCTGTGAAAGCGTCATAGCTGAATCTGAAAAATCCTTGCAAAATTCTGATAGAGGATCTGATCGTTTTCCGGATCGGAAAGCCCGAGCGCCAGAAACCGGTCAAGCTCCTCCCGATGGTCCCACATCGGGAAGTCGGTACCGAACATGAACCGGTCCACGCCGAAATGGTATAAAAGGCCTACCGCCTGGTCGCGGGTCAGCGCAAACAAGCTGCTGGACGTGTCAAAATAGACATTGGGGAGCAGCAGGTGCCTTGCCCCCTCCGACCAGCTGTTATACCCGCCGAAATGGGCGGCTATGCAGGTAAGCCCCGGCAGCTTCACCGCCACTTCATGCAGCCTTCGCGGCGCGGAAAAATCCATCCGTTTGTCGCCTGTATGAAACAGGATCGGCAGCCCGGCTTCTTCGATCGCCCGATACATGGGCATCACATCCGGATCGTCAATATTGAACCGCTGAAAATCCGGATGCAGTTTCACGCCATGGAGCCCGAGCGCAACGATGCGCCCGACTTCTTCTTCTATATTTTGGTAGCCGGGGTGCATGGTCCCGAAGCCGAAAAATTCCGGATGTATCCTGCATTCTTCTGCAACAAAGGTGTTGATTGCCTCGACCTGTTCGGGCTTTGTGGCCGTTGAGGAAACCAGATATCTCGATACGCCGATTTTTTGGCCGCTCTCCAGCAGCAGATGAGACGTTCCCGTATGCAGCATTTTGATATCATAAAAGCTGCCGATGGACTGCGTCGCTTTTTCGGCGATTTTCTGGGGGAAGATATGTGCGTGGGCGTCGGCGATCAGCCGTTTGCGCCCGCTGTTCTCTGACACTGGGATGCCTCCTCTCCTGTGAATCATTGAAAAGCAGCCATCCGCGTTTTGCGGATGGCTGTTCTGCTTTTATCAGCTTATTTCAAAACAAGCTCCTTGGTATCGCGCGCAATGAGCAGTTCCTCGTTGGTCGGAAGAATCCAGACCTCGGTCTTGCTGCCGGGCGCGGAGATTTTATGCTCCTCGCCGCTGAACGCGCTGTTGGCCTGTTCGTCCAGCTGAACACCGAGGAATTCCATGTCCCTGCACACCGCGGCGCGAACGCCTTTGTCATTTTCGCCGATTCCGCCTGTGAAAATGATCGCATCCACACCGCCCATCGCCGCCGCATAGCCGCCGATGAACTTCTTGATCTGGTAACTGAGCATTTCCAGGGTCAGCTGAGCGCGGTGATTCCCGGCCTTGGCGGCCGCGGTAACATCGCGGCAGTCGCTGGACACGCCTGAAACCCCCAAGAAACCGGACTTTTTATTCAGCATATCCGACATCTGGTCGGGGGTCATCTGCTCTTTATTGGCAAGGTAGGTCACGACGGAAGGGTCGATGCCGCCGCTCCTGGTCCCCATGATGAAACCGTCCAGCGGGGTGAAGCCCATGCTGGTGTCAAAACATTTTCCGTCTTTTATGGCGGAAATCGAACTGCCGTTGCCGAGATGGCAGGTGATCAGCCTGCTGCCTTCTTTTTTGATACCGGAAACCTTGAAGAAGCGGGCGCTGACATAGCGGTGGCTGGTTCCATGGAAGCCATAGCGGCGGATATGGTATTTTTCATAATATTCGTAAGGGATCGCAAACATGTAGGCCTTTTCAGGCATGGTCTGATGGAACGAGGTGTCAAAAATCGCAACCATGGGGACCTCTTTGCCGAATAC
>JAEXAZ010000037.1 GCA_023394255.1 Bacillota bacterium
GAAGAATACCTCTTATCTGAAATTGGAAATATCTATGTTATTGGCGTGGGAAAAGGCAGTTTCCCAATTGCTCAGGCATTGGATGAAAAACTTGGAATCCTAATTAAAAAAGGATTGGTTATAGTCAAGGAAGGCGAAAAACGAAGATTAAGTCATATCGATATATTTGAATCCAGCCATCCAATTCCGGATGAACGGAGCATCGTTGCGGCAAAAAAAATGGTAAAAATTCTGGATGAGACCCAAAAAGGTGATATTGTTTTTGCGGCAATCACCGGAGGCTCTTCTGCAATGGCCAATATGCCTGCCGATCCGATTACCATTGACGAGCTGAAAGCGTTGAATGTTATGCTGCTTAAATGCGGGGCTTCCATTGGGAAAATCAATGCGGTAAGAAAGCATATTTGCCAGATCAAGGGCGGCCGTTTGCTGGAATATGCGGCTCCTGCAAAAATGATTACCTTAACTCTTAATACTGCTCCGCCTGATATGCCCTGGCCGGACATGTGTTTGCCAGATCCAACCACCTATCGGGATGCCGTAGAGGTGCTCCAGGAGTACCGGCTGTGGGACCAGATAGCACCATCGATTCGCAATAGACTGGAGAAAGGGCTCAGGGGAGAAGTCAGCGAGACTGTAAAATCTCTAGATGAGTTCGACTGCAGTCTGTACAGTGTCGCAGACCCGCGCTCCTGCTGTGAGGCGGCGGTCAAAAAAGCGGAGGAGCTTGGATATCACACGATGCTGCTTTCTACAACGCTGGAAGGTGAGGCAAAAGACCTTGGAATAGTATTGGCGGGAATCGCGACAGAAGCCGCCCGCTTTGGCCGTCCGCTGAAAACGCCTTGCGCCATTATATCCGGCGGTGAAACTACAGTTACGATCAACGGAGTTTATGGGGATGGCGGCCCGAATCAGGAAACGGCACTTGGATTTTCCACAAAATGGTATCTAAATGTTCCGGTAGCCTGCGCGTCAATTGATACGGACGGAACGGATGGACCATGTACGATCGCAGGCGGAATCGTCGATGGGCTGACGAAAGCAAGGGCAGAAAAAATGGGCCTTAGCATAAACAATGCTTTAAATACGCACAATGCTTCCAATGCGCTAAGGCTGTTGGAGGATGAGATCATTACTGGCCATACCGGCACAAATGTAATGAATCTCAGAGTAGTTGTTGTAGGGAAAGGAGGCGAATCCGAATAGATAAAATTATTTCAGTCACAGGCAGAGAAATTTTAAATGCCAGGGGTAAACCCACAGTAGAGGCAACGGTGGTTACGGAAAACGGAAGCAAGGCTATCGCATCCGTCCCAAGCGGTACATCCAGAGGGAAATATGAAGCGCATGAGCTGTATGATGGCGGCACACGCTATCGCGGATATGGCACAAGAAAAGCGGCGCAGAATATTTCTACGGTCATTCATAAGGCGATATGTGGAATGGATGTATCCGACCAGCAGGGGATCGATCAAAAAATGATTGATCTAGATGGCACTGATAATAAAGAACTGTTGGGCGGAAACGCAATTTTAGCGGTATCGGTCGCGGTTTGTCGCGCGGCGGCACTTTCGCAGGGAAGGGAGTTGTATCGTTACATAGTGCCCAATCATTCCAAACGGCTTCCTGATGTAATTGCGACAGTGATCGCAGGCGGAGAGTTTTCAACATCTGGTTTGGAGTTTGAAGATTATTTGTTGATTTTGAACGGATTTGATACTTTTGCGCAACAGGTGGAAGCGTTAGCTGATATGCGCTACAGGATGGAAAAGCTTCTCGTTGGGAAGTACGGTATGTTCCCGGAGGACGGGGGCGCATTAGCGCCACCGCTGAAATCTACGGCGAAAGCGTTTGAATGCATGCTCCAGGTCGCGCGGGAATCCGGATATGCGGAACACGTAACGCTTGGCTTGGATGTTGCCGCCAGTGAACTTTACAATCAGGAAACAGACCGCTACAAAGTTTGTGGGAGAGAAATGGACAAGCATGAATTAATTGCATATTACGTTTCTCTGACGAAATCGTTCCCCCTCACTTATATTGAAGATCCGTTTGACCAGGACGATTTCGATTCATACACGGAATTGAAAAAAAAGCTGGCCAGCGGGGTTCAGATCGTTGGGGACGATCTGTTTGCCACAAATATCAATAGGCTGAAGACCGGGATTGAAAAAGACTGTGCCAATACTCTGCTGCTCAAAATGAATCAAATCGGCACGGTCACAGAAACTGTGGAAGCATGTGTGCTGGCGGAAGAAAACGGATATGATGTCACAGTTTCCTTGCGTTCCGGGGAAACCACAGATGATTTTATCGCAGATCTGGCAACGGCGCTGGGAACAAGACAGATCAAGCTTGGTTCGCCGGTACGTGCCGAGCGGAATGCGAAATATAACCGCCTGCTGAAGATTGCAAATGATATGCACGCCTGACCTCTTTTCAAAAATCGCAGAACGGTATAAGATATTAGTATAGTAATATCTTAGAACGCCAAATGTGAAAAAGAGAACGGATATGAGGTGTGCAATATGTATGTGAAAAAAACGATGGGCGATTATATTTACGAGGATCTTAAAGAGGGTATTTCCAGGCTGGTATATGCCCCAGGTGAAAAATTGAGTGAAACGGTGCTTTCTCAAAAATACGGTGTTAGCCGGGCACCAATTCGAGATGCGTTTACAAAATTAGAAAGAGAAGGCCTTGTCAGAATATTTCCTCAAAGTGGTACGATTGTCAGTCCGATCAGTGAAAAAAAAGCCATGGACATTTGCGAAATCAGGATGCTGTTTGAGACATATGCAGTGGAAAAAGCTGCTGAGAAAATAACAGACGAGCAGGTCCGGGAACTGGACAGGCAGTTTCAACGCCTGGAAGCGACGGAAAAAGGCACTGATGAAAAAAGGCAGACAGTTTTTGAGGTTGACCGCTTTATGCATGATTTGATTCTTACACTTTGTGGAAATGAGGAAATTATAAAAATACTCGATACTTTTAAGCCAGAGATACGCAGAATACAGCTTTCGAATTCTCTGCACAATCTACGTTTTATCGATTCTGAGCAGGAAATGATTGCGATTTACCGCGCGCTTCGGGAAAGAAACACTAAAGAAGTCAGAAGAGCGATGGAAATGCACATTGGCAATATACAGAAAGCTGTAAAAAAATATTTGATGGATCTGGCAATTGAAAAAGGAGAATAAATATGCCCAGTAAGCAAATAGTTACCTTTGCTCTCAGCATCGCAATGATTCTTTCGATGGCAGCTTGCTCCAAAACACAGAATTTCACAGCAGCTTCTTCCGAAGCGCCGGTTCAGGCGGCTTCGTCCGGGTCTTCTTCCACAATAGTATCAGAAGAAGCGCCTGAAAAAACGGTGGAGATCACAAAACCGGTCACTTTGATCGTTCCATGGAATGCCGGCGGTGGTACGGATATTATGGCGCGCTATTTGCAGCCGATCTTTAAAAATGAGTTGGGTATTGACCTTACAATTAAAAATGTTGAAGGGGGAGGCAGTGCGGTCGGTCTGACTGAAGTCATCGCGTCTAAACCCGACGGTTACACGCTGGGATTGGCCTCCAGTTCCTATCTTGCGTTGGTTGCTCAAGGCAGAATGGACGCAGGAATTGATAAAACGACCAATATCGTGACTGTATCTGAGGATCCGATCATTCTTGTTGCGAAAGCGAATGGCAAATATGCAGATGCAAAGGCATTTGTTGACGCTGCCAGGGTAGAACCCGGAAAGGTCTCTATCGGAGTTCCCGGTTCCAACAATGTAAACCAGGCATTTGCAGCCCTGCTCGGCAGGGGTGCTGACACGGAATTCAACTTTTTACCTTTTGATGGTGCCTCACGTGTTATTGCGGACATTATCGGCGGGCATATTGACGCGGGCGTTGTAAAACCCAGTGAAGCAATCACACAAATCCAAAGCGGTGATTTGATTGCGCTTGGCGTATTCAGCAACAACCGGCTGGCGCTTTTGCCTGAGACGCCAACCTTCGCGGAAGCAGGTTATGACGTCTTTTCACTTGGCCAGATTACCCAGATGAGTTATATTATCGGCCCTGCCGGAATGGACCCCGAAATGCAGAAAACACTTGCAGAGCTATTCCAGAAGGCGCTACAGAGCAAAGATTTTCAGAAATTTGCTGATGAAAGAGTTTTTGTATGCAGCCCGATCGTTGGAGATGAGCTGGACTTTTACATAAACGATATCTATGCGGGTATGGAGAAAGTCAGCGCGGAGATCTTTTCCTGATTTGATATTGAGGTATTTCGGGTTCCGGTCGTAGGGATTTTTATTTGACGGAACACAAGCTGCGGCAGGTCGGTACAAACCGGCTTGCCGCAGTAAAACAGGAGGATGCTATGAATAAAACACAAAGGCAGTTTGAATTGTGTGTCTTAGTGATATTGACAGTGGTATGCAGCTTTTCGCTGTACACAGCATATACAACGGAGTCAAAATTCGCCGTCGAAGGACTCACCTCCATGGACTTCCCGAAAGCAGTTTTGGGAATCATTGTTTTTTTCTGTCTCTGCCTTATGGTTCCAAATGTAAAAGCGCTGATTACTTTTCACAAACAGAACGGTAAAGCAGAAGGAAAGATGGACTGGCGAATCCCGGGGACAATG
>JAEXAZ010000220.1 GCA_023394255.1 Bacillota bacterium
CCAGACGCAGTGTGCGCCGGCGCAGATGATCCATGATGCGGCCCGGCGTACCGATTACAATGTTGGATGTCCGCAGCTGACGGATTTGAGCATCCATCGGAGCGCCGCCATAAACCGCCGCAACCGCTACCCCGGGCTTATATTTTGCGTATTTGCGCATTTCCCCGGCAATCTGCATCGCAAGTTCACGGGTGGGGGAAAGCACAAGCACTTGCGCATGCTTGTCGGACCCGTCCGCCATCTCCACGGCGGGAATTCCGAAAGCGGCGGTTTTGCCGGTCCCGGTGCTGGATCTTCCGATAACGTCCAACCCCTGAAGCAGTAACGGGATTGCCCCGGCCTGGATGCCGGTGGCAGCTGTATAATTCATATCCTTTACAGCCCGTGTGAGTTCGGGGGAAAGGCCGATTGATTCAAATAAAGTTTCACTCATAGGCAGGTTATACTCTCTCTTTCTTTCTAAAACAGTGACTTCATCAAAAACAGAGGTGCTCTGAACTCTGTCAAAGTCCATTTTGCGCAGAACAGATTGCTCTGTATTCCAACAGGTGTTCGTAACAGAACAACATTACATGACAAAATTATAATTGTTATTTTATATATTATCACAAAAAATAAAGTTTGTCGCAGGTTTTTCCAACATTTATTTGTTAAAATTTTAAAAATAATTTCTGCGGAATTTGTGAACTATCACAGCATTGCTTGTAATAGAAAGGGCATTATGTTAATATTATTAAAGAATCAAGACAAATCATTCTAGAAAGGAATAAAGAAGAATGAAGAGTATTTCAAAAGGCCTTTTGGCGCTGATTATCGTAGTGGTGGTCATCATCATTGCGGCGGTCTCCGTATTCGGCGCATATAACGGAATTGCTCTTGCCAAGGAAAACGTGGACACGCAGCAAGGCGCTATTCAAACCCAGCTTCAGCGCCGCAGCGATTTGATACCAAATCTTGTCAATACCGTAAAGGGGCTTTCCGCACAGGAACAGAATGTGATTGACAGCGTGACTGAAGCGCGCGCACAGCTGGCCGGCGCCCAGACGATGCCGGAAACAGCTGCCGCCAACGATGCGCTTTCCGGCGCGCTTTCCCGTTTGATGGTTGTGGTGGAAAACTATCCGGATATCAAATCAAGCACCGCCTATATTTCACTGATGGATGAACTTGCGGGGACGGAAAACCGCATTGCGGCATCCCGCGTGGACTATAACGAAGCGGTAAAGGCTTACAACAACAGAATTATTACCTTCCCGGGACGCCTTTTCGCAGGCATGTTTGGGTTTGAAAAGGCTGAATACTTTACAGCTCCGGAATCGGCACAGTCTGCTCCGGAAGTGAATTTCCAAGGATAAGATGAATTGACTGGCTTGAGGTGGAACATGAAAAAAATAATTGCAGCTCTGATCGCATGTCTGCTGCTGTTTTCGCTTTGCGGGGCGGCTTATCCGGAACCCACGAAGGCTTTTTACGCAAACGACTTTGCCGATGTGCTTTCCGACGCAACTGAGCAGGATATTGTAAGCCAATCGGCTTCTCTGGCGAAGGAAACCGGAGCGCAGCTGGTTGTGCTCACCGTAAAAACGCTGGAAGGGGAGGAGCCGGCGACTTATGCGCTGAATGCGGGGCGCAAATGGGGGATCGGCGATAAGGAGCAAAACAACGGCGTACTGCTGCTGCTGTGCCCCGACGAAGGGGAAGTCTATGTCGCGGTAGGCCGTGGTCTGGAAGGGGCGCTCAACGATGCAAAAGTCGGACGGATGATTGATACCTACGCGATTCCTTCTTATAAATCCGGCGACTTTGATACAGGCACTCATGAACTGTATAAGGCGTTGCTTTCGGAGACGATGAAGGAATATGGGCTGGAAGGTCTGGAAGGCTATGATACGTCGGCTGAAGAGCGCAGCAGCAGCCCGTTTGGAATATTAATGCTGCTCCTAATTTTCCTGCTGTTTATGGGCGGCGGGGGAGGCATGCTGTTTGGCAGACGCCGCTGGTACCGCGGGGGCGGCTTTTTCGGCGGTTTCCCGGGAGGCTTTGGCGGCGGTGGCTTCGGCGGAGGCGGATTCTCCGGGGGCGGCGGTTTTTCCGGCGGGGGAGGGTTCTCCGGCGGGGGCGGCAGCTTCGGCGGCGGAGGATCGGGCAGAAGCTTTTAATTAAAAATGATATGGAACAGGCCGGGTTGCTTACGTGCAGTCCGGCCTGTTCCATAACTTTTATTTTTGGTTTTGGCTTTCCTGATAGAACTTGCAGCAGACATTCAGAATGCATCGCTCGCATGCCGGTCGTCTTGCCACACAAACGGCGCGCCCGTGAAGTACCAGCCGGTGGCAGAAATCATTGGATTCTTCCGGCGGGAGCAGGGGGCGCAGCTGATTTTCAACCTTTACGGCATCCTTGCCTTCCGATAGTCCCAGAAGATTGGTTATGCGGATACAGTGTGTATCGACAACGATTGCGGGCTTATGGAAGATGTCGCCGACAACGAGATTTGCGGTCTTGCGTCCGACACCCGGAAGACATGTCAGTTCTTCCACCGTATCCGGAAGCACGCCATCATATTGATCGACAAGCATCCGGCACATAGCCAGAATATCCCTTGCTTTTGTTTTATAAAGCCCGCAGGATTTAATCAGATTTTCAATGTCGGACAGTTCGGCATTTGCAAACGCTTTCACTGTCCGGTATTTGGAAAACAGCTCCCTGCACACGATATTGACACGGGCATCGGTGCATTGAGCAGCCAGACGGGTTGCAATCAGCAGTTCATGCGGCTTGCGGTACTCCAGGGAACAAACCGCATCCGGATATTCTTTTTTGAGCAGTTCCACTGCCTGCAAAGCTCTTTCTTTTTGATTCATGTCAAAGCCTCCTATCAAGCGCTTCAAGCAGCGGCAAAATTACCTTTTGCTCAAAAAGCAACAGGCCGCAGACGCTTTCAAAATAAAATTAATTATCGGTATTCTTATTATACGGCGTTTCAATTCTTCCGTCAACCGGGTCGGCAGGGGAAATCAGCGGAAAAATCTTCTTAAAATTTGAGCGGGGAACGCCTAAAGAGGCAAAAGTGTGCTATAATTAAATTATTGATTGCATAATTAGGAGTGTGTGCTGTGAATGTGAAAAAATATAAGCTGCTGACCTATTTGGGAATGCTTCTTCTGATCGCGCTTTATATATTTGTCGAGGCGCCTAACCTGAATCCTTTTTTTTATGCGGACGGCGCGTTCTTCTGGGCGGTTATCATAACCGCATTTATAGGCGTTTGGGCGTTGTTCCGCTTTGGCGAACTGACAATCCAGTTTATTCCCGGCTCGAAAGGAAGGTCGGAACGTCCATTCAACTATGTGCCCAATGAAAAGTTCCCGAAATGGACAAAAATATTGCTGGTACTGCCCTGGGCATTCCTGATTATCATGATGATTGCGTCATCATTCATTTTTAACTGGAAAGCCTACCGTGATCAACTGGGAGAATCCAAGGTCATGCAGTTCTCGAGCGATATGCAGGCGGTCGACTTGGCTCAGGTGCCGATTGTTGATAAAACGCTCGCACTTAATCTTGCGGACAAGAAGCTGGGCGAACGCGCCGGGCTTGGCAGCCAGGTGGTAATCGGAAGGTATGACGCGACGATCCAGAGAGTCAATGGGAACCTGGTCTGGGCGGTGCCGCTCTATCATTCCGGGGTTTTCAAATGGCTGACAAACCTTTCAGGAACTCCCGGTTATATTCTGGTTTCCGCCACAGATGTCAACAAAGTGACGTATGTGGAAGATTACCGTGTGAAGTATCAGCCAAACAACTATCTGCTTCATGATATCAAGCGCCATACGAGGTTCGGGGGCGCGTGGTTTGACGGGATTACGGACCCGTCATTTGAAATTGATGATAACGGCCAGCCTTATTGGGTTTATACTACCTACCGCAATCTGCGTGGATTTAATCTGCCGGAAGCCACCGGCGCATGGGTGGTCAACGCCACCACCGGGGAGATGACCAAATATACCATTGAAAATTTGCCTGAATGGATTGACCGTGTCCAGCCGGAAGACTTTATCGTTAACCAGATTGACAATAAGGGGGAATTTGTACGCGGCTGGCTGAACTTTGCCGACAAGGATAAATTCCGTTCTTCTCCCGGGCACATCATTGTCTATAACAATGACCGCTGCTATCTGTTTACCGGAATGACCAGCGTGAGCGCGGATGAAAGCGCGATCGGTTTCATTATGGTGGACATGGTTTCGAAAGACTCGATTGTTTATCAGATGGCGGGCGCCACTGAAAACGCGTCGATGAGTTCCGCGCAGGGCAAGGTGCAGCATCTGAATTATTCGGCGACCTTCCCGCTGATCTTGAATCTTGACGGCCAGCCTACCTATTTTATGGCGCTGAAAGATCAGGCAGGCCTGATTAAACAGTATGCGTTTGTCTCCGTTATCAATTATTCCGTGGTAG
Organism: Bacillota bacterium; assembly: GCA_023394255.1. Taxonomy (GTDB): domain Bacteria; phylum Bacillota; class Clostridia; order Oscillospirales; family Ruminococcaceae; genus Anaerotruncus. The sequence goes on from JAEXAZ010000220.1 coordinate 4,462, forward strand.
GGACCGGCGAAACAATCGAGCTGGCCATGCGCGACTACCGTCAGAACCTGAAAAGCGGAGGGATTTCAACGGTCGATGAATCAGAGGAAACCGAGAAAATTACCGGAACGGTCCTGCGGATTGCTCCTGAAATTGTTGAAGGCGATACGGTATATAAGATGATTCTGAATGAGTATCAGGACAGAATTTTTATCGTTCCCGGCATGCTGAGCGACGAACTGGCGCTTACCAGGGAAGGAGACCGCGTGGAACTGGAATACCCGAAAAGCGAAAATCTGATCTTCCAGGCAGAGGCATTCGACAACCTGGCTTTCCGGCAGAAATAGTGCAAAACAGGGACGTTCTTCATTTTGCGGAGAACGTCCCTGTTTTCAATTGACGGGGGAATCCGCCGAGGGTATAATAAATCTATAGACAGCTGCGTATATTTAGCACATGTTTTAAAACGGAGTGGACAAACGCGGAACGGAGGGCGTGCAGTGAAGAAAATCACCGGGGTGGGGGCGTGTGAAGGAATCGCAATCGGGAAACTTCGGGTGTTCGATAACCTGGCTGCGATCATTGCGCCGCGAACGGTTCAGGATATTGAGGCGGAGCTTTTGCGTTTCCACGATGCTCGCCGGTGCGCAATTGACAAAATTGAGGAACTGCGCGGCATGGCGCTGAAAAAAGTCGGCCCGGAAGACTCGATGATTTTCAGAATCCATCAGGTGCTTTTAAATGATCATGCCTATATTACGCAGGTGGAATCGATGATTAGCGGCGGACATGTTTCCGCTGAATATGCCGTTCAGCAGGCGGGCGCACAATTTGCCTCCATGTTCCGTCAGATGGAAAGTCCGTACATGCAGGAACGAAGCGCCGATGTCATAGATGTGTCCAACCGGATTATCAGCGTGCTAAAAGGGGAATATGTGCGCGATCTTTGTGAAGGGGAGGAACCGTTTATTTTGGCCGCGCAGGACCTGCTGCCCAGCGAGGCAATCCGAATGGACCGCAGCAAAGTCCTGGCAGTCGTTACCTGTACCGGTTCCAAAACGTCGCATGCCGCGATTTTGTCCCGCACAATGGGAATCCCGACCGTGGTGGGAACAGGAATGCAGCTTTCTATGCTGAATAACGGGCAGACGATTGTGGTGGATGGAGCGAACGGTGTTGTAATTCCCGACCCGGACGAGACAATTTTATGGGAATATGAGTGCAAACGTGCCGCGTACAAAAATGACCGCCGGCGTCTGGAACAGCTTGTGGCGGTTCCAAGCCGTACTTTGGATGGAACTGCGGTTTCGGTTTGCGCCAATATCAGCCATCCCGATGATGTGGATTCTGTTTTGGAAAATGGGGGAGAGGGAATCGGATTGTTCCGGACGGAATATCTGTATCTGGACAAGGACCGCTTCCCGACAGAGGAAGAGCAATTTCTGATTTATAAGTCTGTGCTGGAACGGATGAACGGCCGGCGTGTCGTCATCCGGACGCTGGATTTAGGCGCGGACAAACCCGCGCCGTGCCTGCAGATGCCGCATGAGGAGAACCCCGCCATGGGCTGCCGCGCCATTCGTATCTGCCTGCGCAGGCCTGAAATTTTTAAAACGCAGGTACGAGCCTTGCTGCGCGCGTCCGCATATGGAAAACTGGCCATACTGATTCCAATGGTCACGTCGCCGGATGAGGTCCGCCATGTAAAGCAGACAGTTGCATCCTGCATGGCCGAATTAAGGGAAGAAAAAATCCCTTTTACAAAAGTGGAACTTGGAATCATGATTGAAACGCCTTCCGCCGCGATCCTGAGCGATCAGTTTGCAAATGAGGTGGATTTTTTCTCCTTCGGCACGAATGACCTCACGCAATATGTCCTCGCGGTTGACCGAATGAATGCTTCCATCGGCGAACTTTACGACCCGGCTCATCCGGCGGTTCTCAGGCTGATGCGCATTGCCGCCGAGAATGCCGCCCAAAACGGGATCTGGTGTGCTGTGTGCGGGGAATCCGGATCAAATACCGATTTGACGGAATGTTATCTTTCCATGGGCATTACCGAATTTTCCGTTGCGCCTTCCTCTATTTTAAAAGTACGGGATAAAATTTGTTCCATTGACTTATCAAAACAGGAAGTCAGTCTTGCCCAGCCAATATTTTGAAAAGCGCTTGCAAATGGTCGAAAAATACGGTACAATAAATCCACTCATAGCAGAGTAGAAGTCTGTGCGTTAAGTGCTGTCCGAACGGGGAGTTGTCGGATGGACGAAAAGGAAACTTGCGGTACAGTCTTCGCATCCCGCTGCTGCATCCAAAGAGCGACCCCTCTTTTCATGTAGCAAACTGTTACATGAAAGGAGGTTTTTTATGTTGCAATCTATTCGTGTGTTTTTTGCGGGTCTGCGCAAGCTGCCTGTTTTGGTGGAGTCTTCCGTTCAGGAACTGCGCCGCGTTTCTTCCCTGACGGGTGCGGCCATGCTCTCCGCGCTGAATGTAATTCTCAACCAGTTTACGGTGGTGCTCAGCCTGACGCAAAAACTCGGGTTCTCATTTCTTACGGTCGGGGTTTCCGGCATGCTCTACGGCCCGGTACTGACAGGGCTGATCGGCGCGGGGACAGACATCCTGAAATTTTTTGTGGGGCCGCCAAACGGGCCGTTTTTTCCGGGCTTTACATTGAGCGAGTTCTTGCAGGGCTTTCTTTACGGGCTGTTCTTTTACCAAAAGCCGGTGACCCTGAAACGTACTTTTGCGGCCAAGCTTACGACAACCCTGGTCATCAATATGACGCTGACCCCGCTTTGGCTGTCAATGATGTATGGGGATGCGTTTTATGTATTAGTCGGCGCCCGTCTTTTGAAAAATATCTTAATGCTGCCGATAGAAACCGCGCTGCTCTATTTCCTGCTGAAGAAAGTGCGTGAGTTCCGGCCTGTTCGAAACGAAAACGGCCGTATTTAACCGCCTGCTAAAAAAGTCCAACGTCTGTTGGGCTTTTTTAGTTTTATTGAACGAAGATAATTGTATATAATGTCAAATAAACGTCCAGAACCACGATTTATGTGTAAATAATCCCTAATATTTGATTTCGTATATCCAAAAGAGCGGCATCATACCATAGCGAATTTGTATATAACAGGAAAACCTAATTTATTTTAAAGAGTTATATTGCAATTCCCGACTTTTTTGCTATAATATAGTGTATGCAATTGAAAGACAATTGTTTTTTTGATTGTGAAATTCCGACATGAATTTAGGAGGATAATCAGATGAAAAGAGTTCTTGCGGCGTCAGTGGCGGCAGTTCTGGCAATAGGAACTTTGGCAGGCTGCGGATCAAAGGCAACAAATGATGCATCCGGCGCCGGTTCGGCTGATGGGGATGTCATTAAAATCGGTATTTTTGAACCACTTACCGGTGCGAATGCAGCAGGCGGTCAGCTCGAGGTAGAGGGCATGATGCTTGCCAATGAAATGCGCCCGGAAGTGCTGGGCAAAAAGGTGGTTCTTGTGCAGGCGGATAACAAGTCAGACAAGGCGGAGGCGACTACAGCCGCGGCCCGTTTGATTGAAAAAGAGCATGTGGCCGTTATTCTCGGTTCCTGGGGGTCGTCCCTTTCGATTGCTGCCGGCGATCTCGTGAAAACAAATCAGGTTCCGGCGATCGGCGCATCCTGCACTAACCCGCTGGTAACTCAGGGGAATGACTATTATTTCCGTGTCTGCTTCATCGATACCGACCAGGGCCGCATTGTTGCAAACTATTGCGCGGATAATTTTGGCGCAAAAAAGGTTGCGGTGATTCAGGAAGTATCCAATGACTATTCCACCGGACTTGTTAAAATATTCTCTGAAAACTTTAAGGCAAAGGGCGGAGAAATTATTGACGGCGGAAGCTATCAGACTAATGATACCGACTTCTCCGGCATTCTCGCCAACCTGAAGTCCTCCAATCCGGATGCTATCTTTGCCCCCGGCAACTACACGGAATCCGCTATGATCATCAAGCAGGCCCGTGCACAGGGAATTACCGCCCCGTTCATCGGCTGCGATACATGGGAGACCGGCCCGTTCATTGAGGTTGGCGGCTCCGACGTGGAAGGCGCGATTATGACCACCTTCTTCGACGACAAAAACCCGGTTAATGACGAAGGCAAAAAGTTCGTTGAGGCATACAATAAAAAATATCCGGATAAGCAGGGGAATATCGACTCTGTTGCGGCTCTCGGCTACGATGCTTACATGTTGGCTCTGGACGCGATTGAAAGAGCCGGTTCCACGGATGGTACCGCTGTGCGCGATGCCATTGCGGCGACAAACGGTTTCCAGGGCGCTACCGGTGCAATCACAATCAATGAAACCGGCGATGCGGATAAAGACGTCGCGATCATTAAAACGGTGAAAGACGGCAAATTTACCTTCCTTGATACCGTTAAGATGAAATAATTTCCGTTTGCTCCTGACAATTGGCAAGCGTATCCTTTTATAAGGGTACGCTTGCCGGTATTTCTATCGGTTATTCAAAATTTAGTATTCGAGGTAAGCTGCTATGACGATGGCGACATTTATGCAACAGTTGACAAACGGCATTTCATTAGGCAGCCTCTATGCGCTGATCGCCATAGGCTACACGATGGTTTATGGTATTTTGCGCCTGATCAATTTCGCTCACGGCGATATTGTAATGATGGCTGCATATTTTGCTTTTTTCGGAATCGCGGTGTTTCATATCCCGTGGTATATTACTTTTTTGGCGGTAGTTCTCCTGACTGCGCTGCTTGGTATCGTCGTGGAACGTACGGCCTACCGTACGCTGCGCGACGCTCCCAGAACATCAATTTTGATCTCTGCAATCGGCGTGTCTTTCCTGCTTGAGAATCTCGCTACTTATCTGTTTTCCGGAATCCCCAAAGCGTTTCCGGAATTTAAATTAATGACTACACCATTCGACGTTGGCGGAGTTTTGATTCAGCCGCTGGTCGTTATAGTGCCGGTCGTGACAATTCTTCTTCTGTTTGTGCTTCTGTTTATCGTAAATAAAACAAGGCTGGGCATGGCGATGCGCGCCGTTTCGAAGGACTATGAGACCGCCCGCCTGATGGGAATCGAGATCAACAGCGTGATCTCCGCCACATTTGGGATTGGTTCCGGCCTTGCGGCGGTGGGCGCGCTGATGTGGGGTATGAAATATTCGAGCATTCAACCGCTGATGGGTGTTATGCCGGGACTAAAATGCTTTATCGCGGCAGTCATCGGGGGCATCGGCAATATTAAAGGCGCGGTGCTTGGCGGATTTATTCTTGGCCTTGCCGAAGTCCTGCTGGTTGCATTTCTGCCGTCCCTGACGGGATATCGCGACGCAATTGCATTTATCATATTAATTATCATCCTGCTTTTCCGCCCAATGGGTATTTTGGGCGAAAAACAGACCGATAAAGTGTAAGGAGGCTGTGACGAATGGGAAATGGCGTCAGTGCCTCTGGGGCAAATCAAAAAAGCGGCGGGATGAAATACATCCGGATCGGAATCCTGCTGGCAGTCGTTCTAATCTTTGTATTCGTTGCGGATATTACCGTGAATTCTTATGTACGCAGAATTTTGAATCTGTGCGCGATCTATACCATACTTGGCCTGTCTATGAATCTTGTAAACGGCTTTACCGGTCTGTTTTCTCTGGGGCAGGCAGGATTTATGGCGGTGGGAGCATACTGTGTCGCTGTGTTTACAGTGCCGGTGGAATCCCGGGCGGCGATGTTTTATCTGGTTCCGCAGAATCCCGCAATTGCAAATGTGGAGCTGCCGTTTGTGGCTGCGCTCCTGCTCGGCGGATTCGTGTCGGCTTTCTTTGCGTTTTTGATCGGATTTCCCGTGCTGCGTCTGAAGGGCGATTATCTTGCAATCGCGACACTTGGATTTTCCGAAATCATTCGTATCGTATTTACAAATACGCAGACAATTACGAACGGTGCGCTGGGAATCAAAGGAATACCCACCATTAGCAGACTGTGGTGGACCTTTGGTATTGCGATTTTAGTCGTGATATTTATGTTTTTGTTAATTAATTCTACTTATGGGCGAGCTTTTAAAGCAATTCGGGAGGATGAAATTGCTGCGGAAGCCATGGGCATCAGCCTGTTTAGGCATAAGATCCTGTCCTTTACGATCAGCGGCTTTCTGGCCGGTATCGGCGGCGGCCTGTTTGCCGCCCTGCTCGGAACGGTTGACCCCAAGCAGTTCTATTTTACCCTGACTTACAATTTCCTGCTCATTATTGTGCTTGGCGGAATGGGAAGCATTTCCGGCACCATTATTTCCGCATTCATTGTTACGTCAGGTTTGGAGTGGCTCCGTCTGCTGGACGAACCGCATGCAATTTTTGGATGGAACATTCCGCTGTTCCGCCCCGGCCTGAGAATGGTTGCCTTTTCAATCCTGCTGATGGCGATCGTTTTATTCTGGAGCCGCGGGCTTATGGGGAATCAGGAATTGTCATGGGAATATGTGAAAAAGGTGCCTGATAGAGTGCGTAATGCGTTTCGGACGAAATCCGCCAAAGGAGGTGCCGCAAAGTGAGTATTTTAAAAACTGAAAATGTTGTCATGCAGTTCGGCGGCGTTGTCGCGGTGGATTCGCTCAACATCGAAGTGAATGAGGGCGAGATTGTAGCGTTAATTGGGCCGAACGGGGCGGGAAAAACGACGGCGTTTAACTGTATTACCGGCGTTTACATCCCCACAAACGGGCGCGTGCTGTTTGAAGGCCAGAATATCACGGGGAAAAGCCCTGATAAGATCACGAAACTCGGCATTGCCCGCACCTTCCAGAATATTCGGTTGTTTAAGGACCTGACCGTTATGGAAAATGTGCTGATAGCCAAGCATCTTCATGTAAATTACAATTTTCTTTCCGCGACCCTGCGTTTGCCAAAAGCTTTGCACGGGGAACGGCAGATGAAGAACGAATGTGAAGAGCTTCTGGAGCGGCTTGGTTTGACCGCGGTAAAAAATGAAATCTCCAGCTCTCTGCCTTATGGCATGCAGCGCCATCTCGAAATTGCGCGTGCTCTGGCGACGAACCCGAAACTTTTGCTGCTGGATGAGCCGGCGGCGGGAATGAACCCCCATGAAACGGACGAACTGACCGCGTTTATTAAAACCGTAAAGGATGAGTACCATCTGACGGTGTTTATGATTGAGCACCATATGGATCTGGTCATGGAAATTTCCGACAGGATTTATGTACTGGACTTCGGTCAGACAATCGCCAAAGGCACGCCCGATGAGATCCAGAATAACGACCGTGTCATTCAGGCTTATTTGGGGGTGCAGGAAGATGCTTAAAATTGAAGACTTACGTGTTTCTTACGGCGGTATTGAAGCTGTCAAAGGAATCAGTCTGGAGGTGCCGGAAGGCAGCATTGTCACGCTGATCGGCGCTAATGGCGCGGGGAAAAGCACAACACTGCGCGCAATCTCCGGGTTGGTAAAACCGAAGTCAGGCAAAATTCTATACATGGATAAGGATATTACCGGAACGGCGACCGAACAGGTTGTCGCAAAGGGGATTACCCTGGTCCCCGAAGGGCGCCGTGTTTTCCCGGATCTATCCGTTTATGAAAACCTGAAAATCGGTGCTTACCTGCGCAAAGGGGAAGACCTTACGGATGATTACAACTGGATTTACGATTTGTTTCCGCGGCTGAAAGAACGTTCCTGGCAGATGGCAGGAACCCTTTCCGGCGGTGAACAGCAGATGCTTGCGGTTGGGCGGGCATTGATGAGCCATCCGAAGCTGATGATGATGGATGAACCGTCCTTGGGGCTTGCGCCGTTGATCGTACAAGGCATTTTTGATATTATTAAAGAAGTCAACAAGCGGGGCGTCACCATTTTACTGATTGAACAAAACGCAAATCTTGCTCTTCGCGCAGCGAATTTTGGCTATGTGCTTGAAACGGGTACGATTAAAATGTCCGGAACCGGGCAGGAGTTGCTTGCGAATGAAGATGTAAAAGCCGCTTATCTTGGAAAAAAGAAAAAATAGAACAACAAAAATGTCCGCAAAGCTAAGGGTTATCACCCACAGGTACAATTACTGAACCAAGGGGGTAACCGGTACGGGGCACCAAGAGAAGCAGACATCCATTCACGATTATGTGGCTGGATGTCTGCTTTCGTTATTGAAATGCTAACATTTATAAAAAATTCAAGACTGTATCGCATATCATGCGGTATGCATTATAAGCATCAGTGGGCTGGCTTCGATATTCACCTAACGCCGCAAATTGTAGACATGTAGATGCGGTGCCGAAAAAGCCTGTAGTTATAGTTATGAGCTTTTCTGGTATTGCTCAAGTTTTAATAATGTGTTCCTGATAATGCTGTTTCGAGTGTCGGGAACCATCACAAAAGCCGATTTTGTCGCGGAATGGCTGAAAGTTGGCGTGCAACTCCCAAGCAATTATTTTTTCAAGGTTCCATCGCAAGCATATTGTCATATCTCGTATCTGCTGAAAAAAATAACGAAAAGCGAAAAGCCTACAGCTGTAATGCCGATAAGCGCGGCACCGACAGCGGCAAGCTTATTCTTTTTTATCCAGTTATACCTTGCGAAACTTAAAATATAAAGCAAAACCGCGAGTAATAAAATTGTTAGAACATATTTCATTTAGCCACTCCTACATAATTTGTTATACTGTTATAGATCAGTTTTTAGCCTGTGTGCCCGTTCTCCGGATAGCAAATTCAACATTGACTGTTATGTCCGCTTCCTTAAAACGGTTGTTCCAGTCATAGCTTTCCCAATCATTTATCGTTAAGAAATTTTTAACCGCATAATCTCCAAACAGTAGCGCATCCGTATTTAAGTCCTTGCATTTATTAATGAGCTTCTCAATCCCATCTTTTACGATTTGTCGGAAGGCTTGCTCCAACAATTCCTTATGCTCCGGTTTTTCATAGTCGATGCCGCTTTGAACCGCAAGAAGGTCACCATCCAATAGAACATTCAGCCGTATAATAGGCTTTGATCCGTCACACGTAACTTTAATCTCAGGTTCTCTGGAACTTCTAATGTCTAAGGAAATTACCAATTCCGGTTTTTGGGGGTCTTGTATCGTGAAAAATCCCCGTTCAAATTCACCCCGTGCCAAAAGCAAATAACGGGTTTCATCGCCGTCCAACTCTCCCACCATCGTGTCTCTGACAAATAGAGCGGTTCCCCAAATTTCAATTTTATTATCCCCGGTACGAGGTATCCGGCCAGCCGAATATTCTCCTCCTGTTTTGAATTCCGTTCCCGAAGGCTCTCCATTTTCTATAAAACTTTTACCGTTATTCACCGCTGCAATGGCTGCGATCGGCTGATGATAGGTGGACTTTAACCCTTCGGAGAAATTTTCAAGCGTCACATGCGGGAAATACCCTGTCATGGCACCTTCCTTTATCAGAAGCTGAAAACTTTTGAACAGCAGGTTCCCGATAAACGGTTTATTCTCCTTCATTAAATCGTATGCCTTGCCTTTTACGACAAATACATGCGAGGTTTTTCGGATTTCTCTGAACCGATTGATCGGAGCAATATACTCGTTGATCAACCCGGATTCCGCCAATTCCTCCGAGAAAAGGATGATTTGGGCATGCATAAAATTCAGCTTTCGCGGCAGGGAGGTATTCAGCATATTGATACCCGCAAAAAAGGAAGGGGCGTCGATCGACACGCAGGTATATTCTTCCTGACTTTTTCCGCTTCCGCTGCCGGACTGTTCCGAACCGCCACTTTCCTTCATCGTGGGGAATTGAATTGTTAAACGCCATTGATCCGAAACGCCCTTATCAATCCCAATCGCCACAACATGGATTATATCGTCGAATTCATTCGCGTCGTAACAGGATGTCAGGCTCATAGCCATTAATATTAAAATTAGTGTTATAACTGCTTTACGCATGTGCCTTCGCTCCCTTTTTCCTGATAAAGGCCGTGGCGAGGGATACGAGCGGCAAAATAAAAACGAAAATCGCGCCGTAGTTTCTGAGCCATTGCACATAATCCAATACCGTTTCTATATCCTTGTGCATAAGCACGGCAGCGTAAAGGAGAATACAGCCCGCGATGCAGATCGGCTTCTTATCCTGCAT
>JAEXAZ010000227.1 GCA_023394255.1 Bacillota bacterium
TCCAATGACAAACGGGCCGGCTTTTCTGAAAGCCGGCCCGTTTGTCGTCCGAATTAAAAAACGGTCAAAAATATCAGTGATTCTGTCCGTCTTTTTTGCGGATTTCCGTACGCCTGATTTTACCCGAAATGGTTTTCGGCAGTTCGCTCACATACTCCACGATACGGGGGTATTTGTAAGGGGCGGTCTGTTTTTTCACATAAGCCTGAAGTTCTTTCTTCAGTTCCTCGGAGGGCTGATAATTCTTAGTCAGGACAATCGTCGCTTTCACAACGGTTCCGCGAATCGGGTCGGGTGCGCCGGTGACCGCGCATTCCAGCACGGCGGGGTGCTCCATCAGCACACTTTCGATTTCAAACGGTCCGATACGGTATCCGGACGCCTTAATCACATCATCCGTGCGTCCTACATACCAAAGGTACCCGTCCTCATCCATCCACGCGGTATCGCCGGTATGATAGAGGCCGTCATGCCAGGCTTTACGGGTTGTTTCTTCGTCGCGGTAATACCCTTTAAACAGCGCATAGTGGGATTTTGTTGTATCAATTACGATCTCGCCGACCGCACCGGACGGCACCTCGTTTCCGTCCTCATCCACCAGTTTGATATGATAGAGCGGGGACGGTTTGCCCATGGAGCCCGGCTTTGGCGTTGTTCCGACGAAGTTTGCGGTCTGCACAACCGTTTCAGTCTGTCCATAGGATTCCATCAGTTTGAGCCCGGTAAACTCCAGCCAGCGGTGATAAACTTCAGGGTTCAGCGCCTCGCCCGCCGTGGTGGAATAGCGCAGGGAGGACAGATCAAAGTCCCCCAGTCCTTCCTTGATAAAGAACCGATAGATAGTGGGGGGCGCGCAGAAGGTCGTAACCCGATACTTTTCCATCATGTGCAGCAAATCCGAGGGCACAAACTTATCAAAATCATAGACAAAGATTGAGGCGCCGGCAATCCACTGCCCATACAGTTTTCCCCATACGCATTTCATCCAGCCGCTCTCGGACACCGTCAGATGCAGGTCGTCCGAATGGACATTGTGCCAATAGCGCGCGGTAACAATATGCCCGAGCGGATAATCATGCGTATGAACCACCATTTTGGGGAACCCGGTCGTACCGGAAGTGAAATAAAGCAAAAGCGGGTCATTTTTCGATGTCTCCCGGCGTTCCCAATTTCCGTCATAGGTTTCCAGCTCCTGATTGTAGTTGGTCCAGCCCTCCCGTTCGCCGCGTACAATCAATTTTGTGTGAATGTCCTTGTACTTTTCACACGCTTCGTCCACGTGCTCGGTGACCGCGCATTCCCCTGAACACACACAGGCTGTAACGCCTGCCGCCTCAAAGCGGTAGAGAATATCTTTTGTTGTCAGCAGATTGGTTGCGGGAACCCCCACCGCCCCGATCTTGTGAAGCGCCAGAACCGTGAACCAGAATTCATAATGCCTTTTCAGCACCAGCATCACCATGTCGCCTTTTTTAATGCCATGCGCGGTGAGCATCTGGGCGCACTGGTCGGAATATTTTTTCATTTCGCCAAACGTAAAGATGCGCTCCTCCCCCGCGACATTGCACCAGACCATAGCCCGGCGATCCGGCTCCATACGGGCAATTTCGTCTACCACATCATAGGCAAAGTTAAAATTCTCGGCGGGAAGCGGCTCAAAATGGTTGAGCACCCCTTTTTCGTCAAAGCCCTCCTTGCAGAAGCGCTGATAAAAATTTTCCATACTCATGCCTGCCGTTCCCCTTTCTTATGCTCATCCTTCATCAAAATTGCAAGAAATACGCATTCCTCACCGCCGGTTGCAATCATCCCGTGGCCATGGCCGGAATCATAATAGATCCCATCCCCGGCTTCCAGATATTCCTCGTGGTCTTCCATGCGTACTTTGAGCTGGCCCTTCAATACAAAGTCAAATTCCTGCCCTTCATGGGAAGAAAGATGGATCGGCTGGTTTTGCTCCTCCTCGAAGAACGGGGCTGTGACCAGAAACGGCTCTGCAGTTTTCCCTGAAAAACGATAAGCAAGGTGATGATAGGTAAAGCCTTTTCTGCGGTTGATTTTCAGCCCGGTGCCTTTGCGGACGATCGAGTAAAAAGAAAGGTGAGGACGCTCCCCTGTCAGCAGTTCAATCATGTCCACGCCAAACAGCTGTGCGCAATTATAAAGGAAGCTAAAGCTGAAATCGCTTTTGCCCTCTTCACATTCCATATATTCTTCCGCAGTCATTCCCGTTTCACGAGCTATTTCCGCAACCGGGATTTCCATAATCTCCCGCAGGGTCCGAATTCGCTGCGCAATTTCTTTCAGCTGGTTATCCTTCTGCTGGTCCTGCATAACATTACCTCCAAAATTTATTTTTGAATAACAAAAAAACCCGCCCCTCGCAAGGGACGAGTTTATGAATACAACCCGTGGTACCACCCAAATGACATATCAATATGCCGCTCTGCCAGACTCAAACAAGCCTGCGATCTGTAACGCGATCCCGCGGGGAAACTTACTGGGCCCAAGCCGTTTAGTCCCCAACTCAGGGGTGATAAGCTAAAAAACCACCTGCCGCCGGTTTTCACCAAACACCGGCTCTCTGTGGGCAGACTGCTGTTCCCGCCGTCCCCGTCATCGTCTTTGTCATATTGGATTTATCTTATCACGTTCAGAAACCGTTTGTCAAGCCCCTGCGTCAATTATTTTTAACAGTTCCCGGGGGACTGAAATCAAGGCATCCGCGCCGTTTTCCTCCAGCTCGTCCCTGCCCCGGAACCCCCAGAGAACCCCTACCGCAAAAAGCCCGGCATTTTTTGCGGTTTGCATATCCACTCCGGAATCCCCTGCATAGATGCTGTTCTGTCTCTGAAATCCGGCCAGACGCAGCATCTCCTCCACCAGTGCTTTATCGGGTTTATGCGGATATCCCTGCCGGTGTCCGACCGCAGCGCGAATCAGGCTGCCAAAATACCGTTCACAAAGCGATTTGGTAAACGCATCCGGCTTGTTGGACAAAACCATACATGCGATGCCCCGCCCGTTCAGTGAACGGAGCAATTCTGTCACACCCTCATAAGGGCGGGTACAGTCGAGACTGTGCTCCGGATTGTATGCGTCAAAGTCTTTTTTCAGCAAATCCAGAAGCGCCGTGTCGCCGCGCCGCTCCTCGGGAGCCATCCGCTCCACAAGCTTTATAATGCCGTTGCCCACAAACTGCTTATAGGCTTCCGCCGGATGTTCGGGAAGCCCATGGCGCCTGAGCGCAAAGTTTGAGGCATGTGCCAAATCATCCAGCGTATTCAGCAGGGTTCCGTCCAGATCGAAGAGAACTAGTTTCGTCAATATACTGCACCGTCCTGTATTTTGTCATGATTCCGCTGATATGATTATAGCACAGCCTCCCGCATTTGCAACGTCCTCCAGCGTAAAGCTGAATCCGTTTTCACCGTAAGTGCAAAGGATTTTGTCGCCCGCTTTTATTTTCCCCCGCAGCAGTTCATCCGCAAGTTCGTCTTCAATCTGGCTCTGGATGGCTCTCCTGAGCGGGCGGGCGCCATAAACAGGGTCAAACCCTTCCTGTGCAATATGGGCTGCCGCCGATTCATCGAACCGAATTTCCACATGCAGCCCGTTCACACGTTTCTTCAGGGATGCGAGCATATTTTCGGCGATCCGCAGGGTTTCTTCCTTTGTGAGCTTATGAAACACAATCACTTCATCCACACGGTTGAGAAACTCCGGACGGAAGGATTTCTTCAGTTCCCCCATCATCACCCGCCGGATCTCCTCCTGTTTCATTCCGGTCTCACCATCCTCGGAAAACCCCAGCCTCCCCTGCTCGGTAATCAGACGCGCGCCAATGTTGGATGTCATGATAATCACCGTATTTTTAAAGTTGACCTGTCTGCCCTGGGAGTCTGTCAGGACCCCGTCCTCCAAAACCTGAAGCAGCATATTGAAAAAATCGGGATGCGCTTTTTCAATTTCATCCAGCAACAGAACGGCATATGGCCTGCGGCGGATTTTTTCGGTGAGCTGGCCTCCTTCATCGTAACCGATATAGCCGGGAGGAGGCCCCACCAGCCTGGAAACAGCATGCCGCTCCATATATTCCGACATATCCAGCCGCACCATTGCCTTTTCGTCTCCAAACAGGCACGCCGCCAACGCCTTGCAAAGCTCGGTTTTCCCCACGCCTGTCGGCCCCAGAAATATAAAGGAACCCAACGGGCGGTTGGGATCATGCAGCCCCACACGGGAGCGCCTGATTGCCCCCGCCACAGCCCGGACTGCCTCCGTCTGCCCCACAATCCGCCGGTGCAGATCGTCCTCCAGATGCAGCAGGCGTTCGCTTTGCACTTCCGAAATATGGGTGACGTCGATTCCGGTAATATCGGCAACCAAGCTCGCGATATCCTGTGCGGTCAGCTTGCGGCCGCTTCCGTCGCCGGTCTCATCCCATTCGGACTGCGCCTGCTCCAGCCGCTGTTTCAGTTCATTTTCCCGGTCACGGATACGTGCGGCGCATTCATAGTCCTGCGAAGCAATCGCATGTTCCTTCTCTTCCTTAAACCCTTCCAGGCGCGTTTCCAGTTCCCGCAGGCTGTTCGGAACTGTCAAAGTGTTCATCCTGACGCGTGAACAGGCTTCGTCTACCAGATCAATCGCTTTATCGGGGAGCCTGCGTTCCGGCAGATAGCGCGCGGAAAGGGTAACGGCAGCTTCTATTGCCTCGTCTGAAATATGCATCTTATGATGTGCTTCATATTTTTCACGAAGGCCCTGCAAAATTTCGACCGCATCCCCTTCGGACGGCTCCCCAACCGTCACACTCTGGAACCGGCGTTCCAACGCGCTGTCTTTTTCAATAAATTTGCGGTATTCGTCAATTGTGGTGGCGCCTACAAGCTGAAACTCGCCTCTCGCAAGCTGTGGCTTGAGAATATTGGCCGCATCTACCGCGCCTTCCGCCGCGCCGGTTCCAATAATCGTATGAAGTTCATCAATGAACAGAATTACATTTCCGGCATTGATCACTTCCTCAATCGTGTTTTTAATGCGTTCTTCAAAATCGCCGCGGTATTTTGTACCCGCTACCATGCCGGTCAAATCAAGCGCGATAAACCGTTTGTCTTTGATCTGCTGGGGTACATCGGAGTCTGCGATACGCTGGGCAATTCCCTCGGCAATCGCAGTTTTCCCCACCCCGGCCTCGCCGATCAGACACGGGTTATTTTTTGTCCTTCTGGTCAGAATCTGGAGCACACGCTCCACTTCCTTATTTCTTCCGATTACCGGGTCCAGTTTTCCCTGACGGGCAAGTTCGGTAAGGTCATGCCCGTATTTATCCAGCAGCGGAGTTTTCACACCGGCTCTGGAGCGCGTCGGCGCAGGCTTTCTCAGCCCCAGCAGATCTGCGGCACAGCTCTGTGAAAAGTCCCCAAGCTGCCTGCTGATCGATTCCGGCTCTGTTCCAAGCTGCTTTAAAAAGCGTACCCCATAGCTTTCGGTTTCTTTTAAAAGATTCAGTAAAATATGCTCCGTGCCCGCAAGCGGGATACCGCTCATCCGCACCTGCATCAGCGACAGTTCCAGGATTCTTTTGCATCTCGGTGTGATATCCGCAGGTGTCAGGCTGGATTTAATTCCCCTGCCTACTGTTTTTACAAGCAGATCCTTAATCTGCTGAGCGCTGATGCCGCTTTTCTGCAGAACTGTATATGCAACCCCGCTGCCCTCTTCCAGAAGCCCCAGAAGCAGATGTTCGCTGCCCATATAGGTGTGGCCGAGCGCACAGGCTTCTTCCAGCGCGCAATTAATGGCCACATTTGCTTTGGGGGTAAAGCCGTTGAATTTAAACATGACAGACCACCTCACAAGTTAGAGCGTTATTTGCCCTCTTTCATACCTATGTCATTCCCTTCCTAATATTGTCACATCAAAAGCTGATTATGCGCAGTCACCGAACTGCCGCTGTTTACATAGTATAAGTTGAAATCACTTATAGGAGGTCATTTCTCATGGGATGCAACAATAATTACTTTGGTGGCAACTATCTCTGGATTATCATCCTTATCATCATCCTCTTTGGTTGGGGTGGCTTTGGATGGGGCGGCAACGGCGGCTGCAATAACGGTTGCGTTGGCGGCACCAATGACAATGGCTGCGGATGCTGCTAATCTGCAGGTAGTACAGAAAAAGCAGAACGGGATGCAAAATGCATCCCGTTCTGCTTTTCAGTTCTACAAACGCCTTGCAGGATAATTTTTACCGAACATGCCGCGCTCCCTGCGTTTGCGCCGGGCCCTCGCAACATTAATTGTAATGGAAGCGCCCAAAGCAACGATCAGGAAAACCGGAACCAGCCACCGGCTGTACTGGTCATCAGAAGAAAGCAGCTCCGTCCATGCGTCGTCGACGGCCAGATTGAGTTCAGGCGGCAGATCTTTCCAGAGTTCCGTCTTTGCAATGACATCCTCAGGTGGATAAGCCACAGGATCTTCCGTAATCTCCGGCGGCAGGATCGCCAGCGCCGCATCATTCGGTGAGCTGTAACCAATATATTCAATATTGGAAGCGCCAACTTCAGCTTCCAGCAGGAAATTAATAAACATTTCCGCGCATTCTTTGTTTTTCGCGCCTTTGGGGATCACCATGGCATCAACAAAACGGTTGGTTCCTTCATCCGGGACAAAAAATCCCAGATCAGGGTTGTCCGCCATCATCGTAATCGCGTCGCCCGCGTAATAAGGCGCAATGGCGGCCTCGCCGCCAATCATTTTGTCGAACACCTCGTCCATGACATACGCCTGGACCAGCAGCTTCTGCTGTTTCAACTCATCAGTAGCCTGCGCAAGCTGTTCGGTATTTTCGGGGTTCATCGGATAACCAAGACGTTTGAGCGCAATGCCGAAATCATCCCTTGGATTGGCGAACATTAAAATCTGGCCCATATATTTCTCGTTCCAAAGCAAATCCCAGCTTCCGAGATCCTCTTCGTCCACCATTCATTTATTATAAATGATGCCCACCGTGCCCCACGTATAAGGGACGGAGTATTCGCCTGTGGGGTCAAAAACAGGATTCAAAAAGTTCCGGTTGATATTCCTGAAGTTCGGAATATTGTTGAAGTCCAGCTTTTCCAGCATATTTTCCCGAATCATGCGCGCAATCATATAATCGCTGGGAATCAGAAGATCATAGTTTGCGCCGCCGTTTCGAAGGCGCGCGTAAACCTCTTCATTTGTGGAAAACGTGGTATAATTCACCTGGATACCGGTCAGCTGCTCAAATTCCTTTACCACATCCAGGCTGTCATCGGAACCGTCAGCAATATATTCGCCCCAGTTGTGCACATTCAGCGTTTTCCCCTGCCCCTGAAAGCGGGCATAATAGGACTCATCAGCAACTCCCACTTCCGCATAGGCCGGAATAGAAAGGGACAGCGCCGCAACGGCGGCAATCATAAGAACCGCAAGCTTTTTCATACGCGCGCCCTCACTTTTGCCTGGTTTTCCCGTTCCATCCGGGCGTCATTCAGGTTCACAATCAGCAGCACCGTCAGAACCACCAGGAAAATGATGGCGGAAAGCGCATTGATCTCCGGGCTTACCTTCCGCCTGGTCATCGAAAAGATCACGATCGGCAGCGTCTGGGAGGTAGCGCCGGAAACAAAGTAGCTGATAATGAAATCGTCGAGCGAATAGGTAAACGCCATTAAAAAGCCCGAAACGATGCCCGGCATGATTTCCGGTATCACCACTTTCAGAAATGCCTGAAGCGGGCTGCAGCCCAGATCCTGTGCGGCCTCATAAAGCGAACTGTCCATCTGCCGCAGCTTTGGCAGTACATTCAGAATCACATACGGAACGTTGAAAGTAATGTGCGCCAATATCAGCGTCAGGAATCCGAAATCGAACTTCATCCCAAAATTCTTGATGAAAACAAACAGGAGCATCAGCGAGACGCCGGTCACGATCTCCGGATTAATCACCGGCATGTACGTAATATTCATCACCACGCCGCGCATCCAGCGCTTCATGTTGGAAATCCCAATCGCCGCCATTGTCCCCAGTATCGTGGCGACAATGGATGATATGACCGCAATGATCAGCGTGTTTATCAATGCGCTGATGATCAGCTGGTTGGTAAACAGCTTCTGATACCACCCAAAAGTAAAGCCGGTCCAGGCGCCGCGGGATTTGGATTGATTGAACGAAAATACGATCAGCACCAGAATCGGTGCATACAGGAACGCCAAAACCGCGCCCACATAAGATTTGGAGAGCCACTTCATCAGAGAATGCCCCCCTTCTCTTCATCGCCAAACTGGTTGGTGACACTCATACACAGCAGAATCAGTACCATCAGCACCAATGCAATTGCAGAGCCCAGGTGAGGGTTGTATGCATTTCCAAGGAACTGCAGGTCAATCAGGTCCCCTATCAGCAGGTTTCCGCCGCCGCCCAGCATACGGGATATGATAAAGGTAGAGACAGACGGCACAAAAACCATGATTACGCCCGAAGAGATACCCGGTACGGATAATGGGAATAAGACGTGTGTCACAACCTGCCTGGTGTTGCAGCCCAAGTCCTGCGCCGCCTCAATCAGGCTGTCAGGAATCTTCACCATAATGGAATAAAGCGGCAATATCATAAAGGGCAGGTAGTTATAAACCATTCCCAGTACAACCGCGCCGGACGTATTGATCATATGCAGCGGTCCGATGCCAAAATGGGCTAAGAATCGGTTGATCAGCCCGTTTTTTTCCAGAATCGTCATCCACGCATAGGTTCTGAGCAGAAAGTTCATCCACATCGGCAGCATAATCAGCATGATCATGCTGCGCTGGCCCGCTCCGCTTTTGCGGGAAATAATGAACGCCAGCGGATACGCGATCAGAAAGCAGACGATAGTCGAAATGAAAGCCAGCCATACCGAACGGGTCAGTACCGGCGTATATTCCCCCACCTGTGAGATGTATTCCATCGTGAGGGTCCCCTCCGGAGTCGTAACGGCAAAGTACGCTACCAGAAGCAGCGGGGCAAGGATAAACACAATCATCCACAGCAGATAAGGAGCGGAAATGGATTTTGAGTTCATGATTCCGCCTCCATCTTATGCATAATGTGAATATCGAAAGGGTCTACCTCCATTCCAATAAAGGCCCCGGGCTGCTCGCACCGGGTGGAATGGATCATCCATCGGCTTCCGTGTGCCTCCACAAGCATTTCGAAATGTACGCC
>JAEXAZ010000330.1 GCA_023394255.1 Bacillota bacterium
GTCTTGTGCCGAGCGCGAGTATCAGGTCGCTGTTTGCGATTGTGAAATTGGCGCAGCGGCTGCCGTAAACGCCGATCATCCCAAAATAACGGTCCCCGGCGCGGCTTGCCGCGTCAAGCCCCATCAGCGAGCTGACGACAGGAACTTCAAGCCGGGCGGAAACCTTTCCGAAAAGCTCCGCTGCGCCCGACAGCCTGACGCCGCCCCCCACAAGGATAACCGGCCGCCGCGAGCCGTTGAGCAGTTCCACAATCCGGTCGATGTCAATCCCGCTCTGCGGTGCCTCCTGCAATGGGTATGGCGTCAGATCGGATTCGTCTATCTGCGCGCGCTGAATATCCATGGGGATATCCAGCAGCACCGGCCCCTTCCTGCCCGACGACGCGATTGCCACCGCTTTTTCCAGTTCATATCTGATCATAGAAGGATCTGTGACCTGAACCGCATATTTCGTAATGGGCTTTACAATGCTTACAATATCAGTTTCCTGGAAGCCCAGCTGCCTTACTTTCAGATCGCCCTTATACTCATAGGTGTTTACCTGCCCTGTCAGATAAAGGCAGGGAACCGAATCGAAATAGGCGCTGCCGATCCCGGTAATCAGGTTCGTCGCGCCGGGGCCGCTGGTGGCGGCCGCCACACCGATACTGTTTTTTACACGCGCATACCCTTCCGCCGCGAAAGCCGCCGCCTGTTCGTGATAGGTCCCCACAAATTTGATCTTTGGATACCGGTACAGCGAATCAACGAGATGCGTCACCGCGCCGCCCTGATAGCCAAAAACATGGGTACAACCGTTTTTTATGAGAAATTCGGCAATATAATCCGATAATTTCATCTTTCGAGCCAGCCTTTCCCGCTAACATACCTAAAAATTACATATGGCCCTTTAAACAATAGTCTTTGATCTGCCTCTCGCAAAGCCGGCAGACATCCTCGCTTTTATAAGCTTTATACCACTCCAGCGTCCACTCCAGCGTTTCGTCCAGCGTAAGCCTCGGTTTCCATCCCAGCAGGATTTTCGCTTTGGTACAGTCAAGATTCAGCAGCGAAGCTTCATGCACGCCGCCTTTACCGGACAGGTCGTTCCATTCCCCGCTCCCCCAAATGCGGATCGCCGATTCGACAAGCTCTTTTACGGGGACAATCGAATCGGATTCCGGGCCGAAATTCCAGGCGCCCGCGTATTTTTTTGAATCCCCAAGCAGCTTAGACGCGAGCAGCAGATATCCGTAAAGGGGTTCCAGCACAAATTGCCAGGGCCGCACGGCATACGGATTCCTCACGTCCACCGCCCTTCCGCTCTCCAGCGCGCGTACGCAGTCGGGGAGGATTCTGTCCGCCGACCAATCCCCGCCGCCAATCACATTGCCCGCCCTTGCGGAAGAAAGCGCCTTCCGGGGAAAGGAGTTCCGGTATGCCGCTGTCACCAGCTCGGCGCAGCCTTTGCTGGCGCTGTACGGATCGAAGCCGCCCATGGCGTCGTCCTCCCGGTAACCCCAGAGCTGCTCCCTGTTTTCATAACATTTATCTGAAGTAACGATCACCCCGGCAAGGACGCTCTCGGATGTCCGGATGCACTCGAGCACGTTCACGGTACCCATGATGTTGGTTTCCAGCGTTTCTGCCGGAAGTTCATACGAAAGCCGGACAATCGGCTGGGCGGCGAGATGGAATACCAGTTCCGGCTGATAAGTGTCAAACACCGCCTTCAGATGTTCCCGATCCCTGATATCCCCGCGTATATCGGTTATTTTTTGATCCAGCGCGCACAACGTAAAGTTGTCGGCGGAACAAACCGGCGCGAGCGCATAGCCATACACGCGGGCGCCCATTAAATAAAGCCACAGGGAAAGCCATGAGCCTTTGAACCCGGTGTCTCCTGTCACGAGTACTTTTTTTCCATAAAAAGCGCCGCCAAACAGCCGGGCAAAGTCTAATCCCACAGTTTCCATGGAGACTCCCCCGTATTCCAGAGCCCGTTGACCTTTTCGATATCCTTATAGGTGTCGATCGCCATCCAAAAACCATCATGCTTAAAAATGGATATCTCGCCGTCAAGCGCCAGGCGATGCAGCGGCTCCTGCTCAAACGCACAATCGGTATCGGGGATATAGTCGAATACCCGCCTGTTCAGCACCATATATCCGCCGTTGATGGTATCCTCCAATACCGGCTTTTCCTTGAAGGAGGTCACAACACCGTCCTGCGTTTTGAACACGCCGAATGGCGAATTTGGGTTCACCCCTGTCAGTGTCGCGATCTTCCCGGATTTTTTATGTGTTTCACAGAGTTCCGGGAGGTTCACATTGCTGAGCCCGTCGCCGTAGGTCAGCATAAAATCATCGGTGTCAATATATTTTTCAATCTGCCGGATCCGCTTTCCGGTCTGCGTTTCCAGCCCGGTATCTACAATCGTTACGTTCCAGTTTTCGCTGTTTTCCGTGTGGAATTGGACCTTGGACTGTATTCCCGTGGTAACCGTAAAATCATTGTTCAGCCAGGGCATTTCCATAAAATAGTGCTTGATCATATCGCCTTTATAGCCGACACACAGCACGAAATCGCAAAAACCGTAATAGGAATATAGTTTCATGATATGCCAGATAATCGGTTTTTCCCCAATGCGCACCAGCGGTTTGGGACGAAACTCGGTTTCCTCGCGCATCCTCGTACCCTTGCCTCCGCAAAGGATGACTGTTTTCATGGTAGCACCACCCTTAAATTTTATGAGCTATCCTCTTATTTCCACTGATAAAATCAAACTTCCGCAATCCAAGCAAAATAGCCAACTTCTTTACTATATGCGGTTTAACGGGGTGTTGTTCAATTGCAAATCTCCTTGTCCAAAGCCTGGTTTTTGCGCATTCACCCATATCCGTAAAAATAAAACAGGAAGGCACGCCGGTTAACCGCCATGTCTTCCTGTTTTATAACTTTTATAACGCAAACTACAGCCGCCGCGCCCGTAAAATCCCCGCGGACATAACGCATAAGCTCCCTTTGCAGCCGGGCCAGTCCCGTCGCTTATGCTCCAGAATCCCGATTAAGACAACTCGAACTGCCCTGTGTACAGCTGATAGTACCGACCCTTCCGGGCAACCAGTTCGTCGTGGCTGCCACGTTCCAGGATCGTGCCATTTTCCAGCACGATGATAGCCTTCGCGTTCCTCACGGTGGAAAGCCGGTGTGCGATCACGAATACCGTCCGGTTTTCCATGAGGTGATCCATTCCGGTTTCGATCAGCTTCTCCGTGTGAGCGTCCACGGAACTGGTTGCCTCATCCAGAATCAGCACCGGCGGGTCGGAAACCGCGGCCCGCGCAATAGCGAGAAGCTGCCTCTGGCCCTGGCTCAGGTTCGCCCCGTCACCGGATAACAGGGTATCGTAACCGTTGGGCAGGCGCCGGATAAAGGAATCTGCATTTGCGAGCTTTGCCGCCTCTACAACCTGCCCTATGGTTGCATTTGGATTCCCATAGCGGATGTTGTCGGCAATGGTCCCGGTAAACAGGTGGGTATCCTGCAGGACAACGGCGAGCGAATGCCGCAAATCGTCCTTTTTGATGTCCCGCACATCGATACCGTCATAGGTGATGCTCCCCAACGTAACGTCGTAAAAGCGGTTGATCAGGTTCGCAACGGTTGTTTTGCCGGCTCCGGTGGAGCCGACAAATGCAATTTTCTGGCCCGGTTTCGCATAGAGACTGATTTTTTTCAGCACGGGACGTCCGGGGTCGTAACCGAATACCACGTCGTGAAAACGAACGTCGCCCCGGAGCGGCACCAGTTCCACAGAGCCGTCCTCCCCCGGCTTATGCCACGCCCACTCACCTTTCCCGCTCTCCCGCAGCCTGCCGTCCGCGCTGATGGCAGTATGTACTAAAGTCACGGTCCCGCTGTCCGTTTCCGGCATACTTTCCATGATTTCGGAGATGCGCTCCGCACCGGAAAGCGCTGCCATGATAAAGTTCATCTGCTGGGAAAAATGGTTGACCGGCATCGCCGTCTGACGGACATAAACCAGATAAGATGCAAGGCTGCCCAAATCCATCCCGCCGGAAATAGCAAAAAACGCGCCGATACAGGCGCAAAGGGCATAGTTAAAATAAGAGAGGCTCGCGACCACGGGGACGAGGATGCCCGAGTAGGTCAGCGCTCCCGTCGCAGCTTCCTGAAGTTTTTGATTCCGTTTTGAAAATTCCGCAAAATTGCTTTCTTCATGGTTGAATACCTTGACGACCTTCTGCCCCTCCACCATTTCCTCGATGAATCCGTTCAGGCTTCCCATAAATTTTTGCTGGTGGGAAAAATAAGCATGGCTTTTTTTACTGCTGTACCGCAGAAACCAAAACATGCCGAGAAAGGAAACCAGCACAATGGCCGACAGCTCAGAATTCAAGAGAATCAGTACCAGAAACGTGCCGACAAGTGTAACAAAGCTTTGTATCAGCACCGTAAAGCTGTTATTGAGGGCGTCTGCAATTGTGTCGATGTCGTTGGTGAAACGGCTCATCAGCTCGCCGTGGGTTCTTGCGTCAAAAAAGGCGAGCGGAAGGGTCTGCACCTTGCAAAAGAGATCGTTCCGGATTTCCTGGACGATTTTCTGAGCGGTTTTCACCATGAGCTGAGAATACCCATATGATGCGGCCACACCCGCGAGATAGACAGCGCCCATGAAAACCAGCATCCGGACAAGACCCGGTATATTCCCGGGAAGCACATAGTCGTTGACGACCGGCTTGAGCAGATAGGTGCCGTATACGTTGGCTCCCGCACTGACAACGACAAGAAAGGATATGAAAAGGAGGATGGTTCTGTGATTTTTCAGGTAACGCCATAAAAATCTCAGGGTTTTGCGGAGATCCTTCGGTTTTTCATGTCTTGTCGGCAGTGCCATTATGTCATTGCTCCCTTTCTCTGGAATTCGTAGATGTCGCGGTAGATTGGATTGTGCGCGAGCAGCGCCTCGTGCGTGCCGGCCTCATTGATTTTTCCGTCCTGCAGCACTACGATCAGATCGGCGTGTTCGATGGAATTAACACGCTGGGTGATAAAAATCTTTGTCGTATCCTTCAGATTTTCCGCCAGGCGCTCGCGGATTTTTGCCTCGGTTGCGGTATCCACCGCGCTGGTGGAGTCGTCAAAGATCAGCACCTTCGGGCGTTTCAGCAGGGCGCGCGCAATGCACAGCCTCTGTTTCTGCCCGCCGGAGACATTTACGCCGCCCTGGCCGAGGTCGGTTTCGTAGCCATCCGGCAGCCTGGGCAGAAACTCATCCACACATGCGATATGGCAGGCCCAATCCAATTCTTCCTCCGTCGCGTCCGCATTGCCCCATTTCAGATTTTCACGGATCGTACCGGAAAAAAGAGTGTTTTTCTGGAGCACCATGCCGACGGCGTCGCGCAGGTGGGCAATCGGGTATTCTTTCACATCATACCCGTCGATCTTCAGGCTTCCGGAGGTTACATCGTAAAGGCGTGGGATCAGCTGCACCAGCGAAGATTTTGCAGAGCCTGTTCCGCCGATAATACCCACTGTCTGGCCGGCCCCGATGTGCAGGCAGATATCTGAAAGCACATTTTCCTTTGCCGCCTCCTGATATTTAAAGCAGACATGGTCAAAATCAATTTGCCCGCGCTGTACCATTTTTTCCCGCGTCCCGCCGACAATTTCCTGCGGTTCGTCCATCACCTCAAAAATACGGCTGGCCGATGTCATAGAACGGCTGAGCATAAGGAAAACGTTGGAAATCATCATCAGCGCGTTCAGAATCTGCAGAACGTAGCTTAAAAATCCGGTCAGCGTACCGACCTGCATGGTTCCGATATGGATGAAATTGCCGCCGAACCATAGAATGCAGAGAATGGTGGCATACATAATAAGCTGGAAGCAGGGCATGTTGAGGACGGCATACCGAAAAGCCCGCTCGGAGTATCCCCGGAATACCCCGTTGACCTCCTCAAACTTCTCCGATTCACTTTGGCCTTTGACATAGGACTTCACCGTACGGATGGCTACAAGGTTCTCCTGCACAATGGAGTTCACCTGATCCAGCGCTTTCTGCATTCTCCCATACATCGGGCGAAGCTTTCGCAGAATCAAAAAAAGGCAGACCGCCAGTACAGGGATGGCAATCAAAAATATGACCGCAAGTTTCGCGCTCATAATGACCGTCATTGCAAGCGCCATTATCATCATAACCGGGCCGCGTATCATGGGGCGGATTCCGTTGCATACCGTATTTTGCAGGATGGTAATGTCGCTTGTAAGACGGGTAATCAGAGACGGCGTGCTGAAATGGTCCATATTGGAGAAGGAAAACCCCTGTACCTTGCGGTACTCCGCCTTCCTCAGCTCCGCACCGAACCCCTGACCCGCCACAGCCGCCAGACGTGCGTACAGTGCGCCAAGAAGCAGGGAAACCAGCGCGCAGGCGACCATGAGCAAGCTTTTTTGCAGGATATAGCTTTTGTCGCGGTTTACTACTCCCACGTCAATGATCTGCGCCATGATAAGCGGAACGATGAGTTCAAACACGGCTTCCATTGCAACGCAGAAGACGCTGCCAGCCAGATGCTTCCGATAGTTGCGAAAATAGACAAAAAAACGCTGAAACAAATAATTCCCCCCAAGCTCCGGGCGGTTTTATTCCAAAACCTTTCCAGTCAGATTTTGATACATGCGGCTAAGGTAGCGGAGGAACTGATCCTGTTCCTCCGGGGTAAACCCCCGCATGGAAACCTCCTTGATCTCTGTGCAGATCCGCTGCCATTTTTGATATGCCTCTCTGCCTTTATCCGTAATGGAAACTGATTCCGCACGCTTACGTTCAGCAAGTGCGGAGCGCCGAATCAGCCCGGCCTGAGCCATATTGTTTAAAAGCTGGGAAACGGTTGCCGGTTCAATGTCCAGTGCGATCGCGATCTCCTTTTGCATGCAGCAGTTGTTTCTGGTGAGATAGGTTAAAATTTTTGGCTGACCCGGCGAAAGGCCGATTGTTACCATCTTGGGCCGCAGTTTATTTTTCTGGGCGTGATGGGTCTGCGTCATTGCCCAATGAAGTTCAACAGCCATCAAATGCCTCCTTTTACAATTAGGATGCTAACTGTTTCAAACCTAATGATTAGTATCCTAATATTAGGCTTTATACCTTATTTTGTCAAGTGTGCGATGAATTTCATCGTAAGGACAGGTTTTTATAGATCGCCCCTGTCAGAGTCATGCCCGGAAACTTACTTTCTTCTCCAGCCATCCACACGGGAATGCCGGGGCAAATCCGGCCCATAAAGGAAAGAGGCCGGAAACCGGCCTCTTTCGGAGGTATGTCCTGTTTATTTTGCCTCCAGCGCACGCTGCTCAACAAGCTTATATTCCTCTGTGGTCTGAGCCGCATTTTTATATTCGCCGATCAGCAGGCTCTTGTCCAGGTAATCTTTCCACTCCGGGCTTTGCGCAACCTGTCCCATTACACTGTCCCAATAGGCCAGGGCTTCATCGGATATGTCTTTCGCGCCCACAATGCCGCGATACAGCGGAAACTCCACATCATTGTACCCCAGCTCGGACAGGGTGGGAGCAGTATCGAACGGTTCCGGGAAACGGGTTGTACTCAGTGCGGCCAGTGGGATAATGTCACCGGAAACCACGTATTCCTTTGCGGCCGCCGGTTTTCCCATACCGAGATCTATATGTCCGCCCATCAACGCGGTGACCGTTTCGGCGGAAGA
Organism: Bacillota bacterium; assembly: GCA_023394255.1. Classification (GTDB taxonomy): domain Bacteria; phylum Bacillota; class Clostridia; order Oscillospirales; family Ruminococcaceae; genus Anaerotruncus. The sequence goes on from JAEXAZ010000330.1 coordinate 7,734, forward strand.
CGCAAATGATACAAAGTCAAATTTGTCGACAAGATCCAGTTCTTCCAGCATCATATTCAGAACGGTCAGCTCATCGCCCGGCGTTTCGCCGATCGTGACCTGTTCTCCATTTTTTGCCGCCTCAATGGCCTCCTGCATGGTTTTGTAGCGCCCATCCTTCCCCGCCAGTACCAGATGCTTGTCAGCACCCATTATCGCAATAGGACGAAAATCATCGATTGAAAGCCCACCGCCCAGGGTCACCATTACGGTTAAATCGCCGCTGCTGAGGCACAGAAGGGATTCATCCGGAGTTTTACTGGCGGATACATTGCGCCGCGAGACCTGCCCGTTGCCGTCTTCATTGTTCTGAACGATGACGGGCTGATTTGCCCATCCATTTTGTGTGATAATATCGGCAACTGTACGGGAAAAAAGGTCACTGTTTCTGCCTGCTTTGGAACTAACCATAATCTCTGCGTTTCTTGAGAGGGTATATGCGGTCGTACCTGATGAATCGGAACCGGCCTCCGACACGGCGTCAGCCGGAGCCGTACCGGAGGCGGGGGATTGCGAACCGCCCGCAGAACAAGCACTCAGAGACAACATGGAAACAGCAAGTATTAACGAAAATATCTTTTTCATTTTGCGCAACCTCGTTTTCAAATTTTTTGTATGAATGGATATGCCATTATAACCTTACATTTACTTCGTCCGTATCTTGGAAAGAGCCCCGCGAACCATCGGAGTGAGTACAAT
>JAEXAZ010000048.1 GCA_023394255.1 Bacillota bacterium
GTATCTGCGGCAGCCGCGTTCAGCAGCGCGTAATCCGTGCACGCGCCCCGCATGCTCTGAAAAGCGATATGGGAGCAGCCCAGCGGAATATGAATTTCCGTCAGAATATCGCGGAGGGGGGGCATGTTCAAATACTCCTCCAGCGTACACAGGCCGCTGTGATAAAATTGCAGCCGCGCGCCCAACGCAAGCAGTACCGTAAGAAGGTCGCTTGTGCCGAAGCGGCTTGCGACCGTCCCGCCCACTGTGATCACGTTTCGCAGAGGAATCCCGCCCAGCGCGGAAACCGCTTCGCAAAGCGCACCGTCGAACAAGTCCACGCAGCCGGTTTCCATCTCGCGCAGGGAAACCGATGCCCCCAGAATCAGGTCTGTCCCCGTTTTTGTAATCTGGCGAAGGTCCAGCCCGCCCAGGTCGATTCCAAGCGGGGAAGTCCGCGTATTCCTGCGAAGCAGCGTGCAGCCGCCCAGCAGCACGCTGCCTGGATTGCTTTGGAGGGCATCATAGGCTTCCGCAAGCGTTGAGGGGCAGATATATTCTTTGAAGATCATTGCCGCCCCTCCTTCTCCCGAATCGCCGCAAGCACCTTTTCAGGCGTCATCGGCAGGCTGCGCAGCCGGACACCGACCGCATTGTAAATTGCCTCTTCAATCGCGGAGGCGGGTGTGTGGAACACGACCTCACCAAGGGATTTCGCCCCGTACGGGCCGGTGGGTTCGTAGCTCTCCTCGAACGCGACCTGCATCCGCGGAATATCCAGCCGGCGCGGAACCTGGTATTCGGTATAGCTGTCGCTGAGCATGCGTCCTTTTTTGTCATAGCGGATTTCCTCAAACAGCGCATATCCCATCCCCTGCACCAGGCCGCCTTCCACCTGGATGCGGGCGAGCTTCGGATTAATCACAGTGCCGCAGTCGACCGCTTCCGCATAGTCAATCAGCGTCACCTTTCCGGTGCGCCGGTCAACCTCCACCTCCGCAAATCCCGCTACAAAGGGGGGCGGGCTGGTCGGCCCCCCATGCCGCGCCGAGGCGGATAATTGGGGCATCGTCTTTTCATCCGCGAAATAATCGGGCGCGAACTTCCAATAGGTGACCTTTGTCAGGTATTCGCTGAGGGAAAGCGTTTTGCCGGAGGATGTTTGAAAATGTGTCCCGTCGAATGTAACATCTTCCTCTGTGCGGAGCACCAGCTTCGCGCCCCGGATCAGCTCTGCTTTCAGCTTCTGCGCCGCTTTCATCACCGCGTTCCCGGACGCATAGGTGGAAGACGAAGCGTACGCGCCCTTATCATAAGGGGTTGTGCCGGTGTCCGCCGCAAATATCCGGACATGGTCCATATCGGTGCACAGCGCTTCCGCCGCGATCTGGCAGAGGATTGTTTCCGCGCCGGTGCCAAGGTCGGACGCGCCCGAGAATACCGTATAGCCGCCGTCATAGTTGAGCCGCACCTCGGCGTCCACCACGTCCATGCCGCCGATGGCCGAGCCGTGCATCGCCACCGACATGCCGACGCCCCGCACGCGGTCCCGGTCCAGTTCCCGGCGCGGGTATTTGCCGTCCCATCCGATCATCTCCCGGCCCCTGTCGATACAGCGCGCCAGCGCGGTCGAGCGCACAACCGCGTCGCCCGCCGGGGAACCGCCCGCCAGAAACGGATGGCTTTCCCCCTCTTCAATGATGTTTTTTTTGCGCAGCGCAATCGGGTCGATTCCCAGCCTGTGCGCCAGCTCATTGACCGCGCACTCGATTGCAAAGTTGGACTGCGCCCCGCCGAAACCGCGATACGCCCCGCCGGGGACCAGATTGGTATAGACCTGCACGCCGTAATAATCCACAGCGCTGATTTTGGCGTACATCGGCAGCGTATTTTTGCAGGCGACCGCGAGCACGTCGATCGCGTGTTCCCCATAGGCTCCGGTGTTTGCGAGCACCTCAAGCCGGATGGCGTTGATCGTGCCGTCCTTTTTCCCGCCCATCGTCACCCGGATGCGCATGCCGTGCCGGGTATTGGTGCAGGTCAGGCTTTCGCGGCGGTCAAAGATCATCTGTGCGGGGCGCCCCGTCAGTTTAGTGACCCAGGCGATAAACGGCTCGATGAACGTGCTGTTTTTCCCGCCGAACGCGCCGCCGACTTTTGGCTTGATCACACGGATTTTATACTGCGGGATTTCCAGCGTTTTGGATACAATCCGCTGCACATGGAACGGCGACTGGCAGGAGGACACAATGGTCAGTATTCCGCGCGCGTCATAATAGCTGAACGCACGATGGGTTTCGGTCATGGCGTGCAGCTGCGCCTGCACATGATAGGTCGATCTGACCACCGCGTCGGACTTTTTCAGTTCCGCATCCACGTCGCCCCTTGTCCATGGGAAAGACGCCGCGATATTGCGCGCGGGGTCGTTATCGATCGGCAGATTGGTAAACACATCCCTGTGCAATACAATTGGGTTATCCAGCGCCTGCTCAAAATCCAGAATAGGGGTAAGCACCTCATAATCGACCTCGATCAGCCGCATGGCTTCCAACACCGCCTGTTCCGTCTCCCCCGCGACCACCGCTACCGGGTCCCCCACATAGCGGACGGTGTCCTCCAAAAGATACCGGTCATAGGGGGAGCCTTCCGGGTAGGCTTCCGCCGCGATGGTGTGCAGAACCGGCTTACAGTCCTGATAGGTCAGGATCAGCACCATCCCCGGCACCTTCATCGCAGCGTCTTTCTGAATGGAGCGGATGCGCGCGTAGGCGTGGGGGCTGCGCAGGAATTTGACGCACAGCGCGTCCGCGGGCGCGAGGTCTTCCGCATAAACCGGACGGCCCAGAACGCTGCCCATCCCGTCGATTTTGTCAACAGACTGATGAATTACATGCATCCCGCAGTCCCCTCCTTTCCTATGGCATCCTGGTTTTTGGAATCATTTCAGATAGCCGCTCAGGTCGACTTTCGGATAGCGTACGCGCTCAAACGCTTTATTGTCCTCGCTGAGTGTGGCGTCGATTCCCATTTTGGTCTGTACGCCGCGTTCATCCGAGCAGGGATCCAGCTCATGCCCCTGCGCGTTGGGCACATAGAAAATATCATGTTCGGGTTTGACGCGGGTTGAGAGCGCCCACATCATATCCGCCGGGTTGTAGATATCGACATCCTCATCCACCACGATGACATTCTTGATGTTTACATAGGTCATCATCG
>JAEXAZ010000334.1 GCA_023394255.1 Bacillota bacterium
GATTGTAAACATTGTGAAAATTGTAAAAAACCTGAAAACGGTCCCCGCTGAAAAACAGCTGAGCGCAAGCGCTTTGAAAGGCTTTTTTACAAGCAAGCTGTTTATCGGAATTCTCATTATTTTCGCATTGGCAATTCTTTTGGGCAAGGTTGGATTTATACCGTCCTGTATTCTGTTCCTGATCGCGTATTCCCGGCTGCTGGGAGAAAAACGGTGGCATATCAGCCTGATTTGCGCGGTTGTGATCACAGCGGTTTTGTTTATTCTGTTTTATAAAGGCCTGAGTATTATGCTGCCGCGCGGCGAGGGAATCTTCCGTACATTTGCCCTCCTGCTGGAATCCATCTAGAGGAAGGAGAAACAAAATGTTAGATACCTTAATTTCCGGCGTGCAGATTATCTTTCAGCCGCTTACTTTTCTGTTGATCCTGTGCGGAACCTGCCTGGGCGTTATATTCGGAGCGATGCCCGGTGTCAGCTCTTCCATGGCAGTCGCCCTGGCGCTTCCGTTCGCCTATTCCATGAGCCCGGTTGTTGCAATTGCTTTTCTTGTTTCGGTATATTGTGCCGCTATTACCGGAGGCGGGGTAACGGCCATTCTGTTTAAAATTCCGGGAACCCCGTCCAATGCGCCCACAACGTTTGACGGCTATCCGATGGCACAGCGGGGGGAGGCGGGGAAAGCTCTGGGCGTTTCCCTGGTGTGCAGCGCTTTCGGCGGCATTGTCGCCGCGTTTGCGATGGCCCTGATCAGCCCTCAGCTTTCCGCTGTCGCGCTGAAATTCGGCCCGTCTGAACTGTTTGCCGTATCTTTTCTCGGACTTTCCGTTCTGACCTGCCTTGACAGCGGCAATATCGTCAAAACGATCATATCCGGGCTGATTGGCCTGTGGCTGTCAACCATTGGCATGGACCCGATGCTGGGGCTTGCGCGTTTTACATGGGGAAACAGCACATTACTGGGCGGTGTTGAAATGATCCCGGTCATGATCGGGATGTTTGCGGTCACAGAAGTGCTCAAAGAAACCACTAAACCTCGGGTAATGAAAGAATCGGACAAACAGGCCGGTGTAAAAACAACATTCCCCGGGATCGGGGAATTCCTGCACATTAAATGGGTGATGATCCGGACTTCCATTATCGGGACAATCGTGGGAATTCTTCCCGGCGCAGGCGCGACAATCGCTTCGTTTTTATGCTATACTATGGAAAACAAGCTCAGCAAGCATCCCGAAAAATTCGGTACCGGCTGCATAGACGGCATCGCTGCATCGGAATGTGCCAACAATGCCGCTACCGGCGGCTCTATGGTTCCGTTGCTTTCTCTTGGAATCCCGGGCGGCAACGCGGCCGCCATCATGATGAGCGCCCTGGTAATGATGGGTGTGCAGGTCGGCCCCCTGCTGGTGCGTACCCAGCCTGAATATCTTTCGAGCGTGTTTACGTCCATGCTGGTTACCAACATTTTAATGGTTGTAATCTCCATGCTGATTGCGAAAATTTTTGCAAAGATTCTGGCGGTTCCGTACAGCATTCTCGGGCCTACCATCATCATGCTGGCCGTGATCGGTTCCTATGCGCTGAACAACAACGTCGGAGACGTTATGCTGATGACAATTGCCGGTACAGTCGGTTACCTGTTTGTAAAACAGGGATTCTCCGCCGCCGCGCTGGTTTTAGGCCTGGTACTCGGGCAGATGTGTGAGTCCAATTTGCGCAGGGCAATCAAAATCGAAAACGGGAATTTGCTGGCTGTATTTTCCAAACCGATTACTGCGGTCTTGATGATTGCATGCATTATTATGCTTGTGTATCCCGTTGTCAAACAGATGATTTTGCGGAAATCCGGCGAAAAAGCGAATATCTCAGCAGTATAATTTACTAACTCTGTTTCCTCCCATTCATTTTGCAGAGGCCAAAAAGCCACCGCCCGACAGGCGATGGCTTTTTGACGGACAAGGTCAGCTTTTAAACAGATATGGCAGGGTGGTTTTGCAGATTTGGATCAATTCCAAGGCGGCTTCCGTGAGGGAATCTTCGGACAGAAAACAGACAACAAGCTCCCAATGAGGAGCGTAACGTTCCTCAATCCGGTAAAAGCGGACGGACGCCGAGAGGTTGCCGAGCATGGAACAGTAGCTGGACGGGATGATGCTGACCCCCAATCCGAAGCTGACCAGCCGCATAACCGTATGAATATTGCAGGTTTCAAATTTGATTCTGGGACGGATGCCCGCGGCGTCCAAAATGCGCTGTGCGGCCCGTCTGCTTCCCTGTGTCGGGTGTGTAAGGATAAAATTCCTGTTGGAAACCAATTGCAGATCCAAAAAGGGAAGGGCACCGTTTGGCTGTCCGGTGATCAGGTCATTTGCCGCGTCGTTTGAAGGCACCATCAGCAGAAGGTTTTCCGAACAGATCAGCTGATGAGGGATGCCCGTATTTGCCAACGGCAGATGAAGAAGGGCAAGGTCAACGCTTCCGTCCAGCAGATTTGCCTCAATGGCGTTGGGATCTTTCTCAACAAGTTCAATTTCAATTCCGGGGTACACGCCGCTGAAGGTGCGCAGTAATTCGGGAAGTACAACCGCACCGAACTGGCTGGTCGTGCCGATGACCAGATGGCCGGACTGCAGATGGTTGATCTGTGAGATTTCGTTTTCCAGGTCACGGGTCATTTTCATAATTTGTTTGGCGCAGAGCAGATACTTTTTCCCCGCGTCCGTAGAGACAAGCCCTCCCGGAGTGCGCTTAAATAAAGAAACGTTTAAAGAGTTTTCGATTTTCTGTAAACTTCGGCTGAGAGAGGACTGGGACATATCCAGCTTCTCCGCTGCGCGGGAAAGACTTCCCGATTCGGCGATGGCAATCATATAAAGCATTTCTTTGCTGTTCAAAGCAGAGAGCCTCCTCATGTTTAAAATTACGAAAGGGACGTGCGAAAAATGCCGCTCGATTTGCTTTTCACCCTGCTTGCAGCCTTTTGCGGCGGATGGGTTTTATTAAAGGTCAAAGTGCCCGGAGGGATGCTTGTAGGGGCGATTTTGGGAGCGGCCGCTTTGAACATTGCGGCAGGATCGGCTGTCATGACGGCGGGAGCAAAAACATTCGCCCAGATTGCGGCGGGCGCTTTTATCGGCTGCACCGTCCGGAAAGAGGATATCCGGGAAATGCGCCGTTTGTTCAAACCGGCGGTCATCACGCTCTCCTGTATGCTGCTGCTGAATCTGGCTGTCGGATTTGCCATTTATGCGGTGGGGGACGGCCTGGATCTGGTTACGGCGTTATTTTGCGCGGTGCCGGGAGGAATCAGCGATATCCCGATTATCGCTGCGGATCTGGGCGCCAGCGCTCCGCAGGTGGCGATTATGCAGTTTGTCCGCCTGCTGGTCGGCATCGGGATTTTTCCCGGCCTCATTCACCGGATAACCCGGAGGGAGCCGGCTGAGCCCGTTCAGGCTGAAACACAGCCCCCCGCGGAAACAGAGAAAAAGAAACCGGAAAAGCTGTCCTCTCTGGGGCTGACGCTTGCCGTAGCTTCCGCCGCGGGCATTTTGGGAAAGTATCTGGGAATTCCCGCCGGCACTCTGGTCTTTGCAATGCTGGGAGTCATCCTGCTGAAGCTCAAAGGCGCGGATACCTGCCTGCCCATGTGGCTGAAACGATTTGCGCAGCTTTTGTCAGGCGCTTACATAGGCTGCGGCCTGAACTATCAGGATCTGCTGGAAATGCGCCATCTGGTTCTGCCGATGGTTCTGCTTCTGGCGGGTTATACGGCAAACTGCTTTATCGTCGGAGAACTGCTCCGCCGCTTCTGCGGCATGAGCCGCAGAGTGGGCATGTTGGTGGCGACGCCGGCCGGCGCCACGGATATGGCATTGATTTCGTCTGATCTGGGTGTTGACAGCCCCGATTTGATTGTTCTGCAGATCATCCGCCTGACGGTTGTTGTTTCGCTGTTCCCGACGGTGATTCACCTGATCACCGTTATGCTGGCGGGTTAAACGGCGTCTCAGACGAGCAGTTCGTGAAGCCTCTTTGCGAGGTTTTCACAGATGATCGGCTTGAGCATGTAATCGTCCACAATGCCCTTATGTTTGAACTCCACGATATCCCGCTCAATCAGGCCGGTCAGCACGATAATGCGGATATCCTGGCAGCGGCTGCGGGCGGTCATCGCCAGCTGGGTCCCCAGCATGTCCGGCATTGAGTAATCGGTAACAAGCGCGGCGCAGTAATGCTTTCGCAGGTAATCGGCCGCCAGCTTCGGGCTGGTAAAGCTGGTTACATCAAATCCCTGCTGTGACAGCCCGCGGTCGATCATGCGTAAAATACGGGGGTCGTTGTCGACGACGACAATCGGAATTCGGCCGGTATGGATTTCTTCCCGTACGGTTTTATTATCCGGCGCGGGGCTTTCGGTATTTACGGGAATGTAAATGGTAAACACGGTCCCCTGGCCGGCGGTACTTTCGACAACGATGTAACCGCTGTGCCCCTCTATGATGCTCTGCGCGATGGAAAGCCCCAGGCCGGTGCCTTCACCGGCCTTTTTGGTGGTAAAGAACGGGTCGAAAATCCGGTCAAGCAGGCGTTTTTCAATTCCGCAGCCGTTGTCCCGGAACATAAGCTGCACATAGTGCTCAAATCCCCCGGCCGGGGTTCCGGCCGGCAGATCCTGAGCCCGCACTACCACGCCGGTAATGGTCACTTTCCCGTCAGCCTTTTGCCCGATTGCCTGAAATGCGTTTGTGCAGAGGTTCAGGATCACCTGGTTGAGCTGTGTTTCATTCCCTAAAATAT
>JAEXAZ010000021.1 GCA_023394255.1 Bacillota bacterium
TAACGAAATTTTTGAAAAAATGCTCGATCTACACGCAGGGTATATCTTAATAGTTTATCTTCCATAAGTCCTCCTGTGATTCACTATCTTCATGTCATTATGGTTTAATTATAGTGAATTTATTGCGTCACAACACAAATGGTGGTAAAATGGTGAAGTAGTGGCGAATATATTATTTGGAGGTAAATTTATGCCTGACTATAAAAAGATGTATTTAAAGATGTTTCGAGCTTCGGAGGAGGCTCTTAACATTATCATTCATGCACAGCGGGAGTGCGAGGAGCGTTACAGTGCAAATCCATCCCCGGAAGTAAAGGTCGTTTCATTCTTAGCAGAAAACAATGAAAGTACCGATAAGAATAAATTGTAAATATTTCGTTTAGACACAAAAAAGTTTGAACGAGAGGCATAAAGCCAATCGCTCAAACTTTTTTACGTTACTCCTTAATGGCGGGTCTTCTTGCTGCAAGCGGCGCTTACAGCAGTTTTTCCAGTCTGGTGCGGATTTCTCTGATGAAATCCCCGGTATTGACCACCTTGGGGGTGCTGCCCTCCCAAAGACCAGCCAGGTCCTTGGTCATGGTCCCCTCGTTGATCGTCCGCAAAGAGGCCTGCTCCAGCTTGTCCGCGAAAGCGGAAAGCGCCGTGTTGCCGTCCAGTTCGCCGCGGCGGCGCAGCGCGCCCGACCAAGCGAAGATGGTTGCCATCGCGTTGGTGGAGGTTTCTTCCCCCTTCAGATGCTTGTAATAATGGCGGGTAACGGTACCGTGGGCCGCTTCATATTCATAGCAGCCGTCAGGGCTGACCAGCACGCTGGTCATCATCGCGAGCGAACCGAACGCGGTGGAAACCATATCGCTCATCACGTCGCCGTCATAGTTCTTGCAGGCCCAGATAAAGCCGCCCTCGCTGCGGATAACACGCGCGACCGCGTCGTCGATCAGCGTATAGAAATACTCAATGCCCGCGGCCTCGAATTTGGCGCGGTAACTTTCCTCAAAGATTTCCGCGAACAGGTCCTTGAAGGTGTGGTCATATTTTTTGGAAATCGTGTCCTTGGTGGCAAACCACAGATCCTGTTTGGTATCCAGCGCGTACTGGAAACAGGCGTTCGCAAAGGAACGGATGGAACTGTCCTTGTTGTACTGCCCCTGCAAAACGCCGGGGCATTCAAAATCGTAAATCGTTTCGCGGAAGGTCTCCCGGCCATCCTCAGTGGTAAACACCAGCTCCGCCCGGCCTTTTTCCGGCACACGGTATTCGGTTCCCTTATAAATGTCTCCGTAGGCATGACGGGCAATGGTGATCGGCCTGGTCCAGTTGCGCACCACCGGCCTGATGTTGTCCACAAGGATGGGGGCGCGGAATACCGTACCGTCCAGGACGGCGCGGATCGTGCCGTTGGGGCTTTTCCACATTTCGTGCAGGTTGTATTCGCCCATACGCTGCTGGTTTGGAGTGATGGTGGCGCATTTCACGCCGACGCCGTATTTTTTGATGGCAATCGCGGCGTCATAGGTAACCTGATCAGCCGTTTTGTCCCGCTCGGGCAGCCCAAGGTCGTAATATTCGCAGTTCAGCTCCACAAACGGGGTGAGCAGGTCGTCCTTGATCATCTGCCAGATGATGCGGGTCATTTCGTCGCCGTCCATTTCCACCAGAGGCGTGGTCATTTTAATTTTTTCCATGCGGTTTTCTTCCTTCCTGTTTATCTGATGAAGCCGCGCTTCTTATCGATGTGATGCGGTAAAGCGTATGCCAAACTTTATTATAACAAGACACGGCCCGCTTGTAAACTGTTTTTCAGGCGTCCTGTCCGCTGCGGGGAAGATGCAGCAGCAGCTTTTCGACCCAGCCCTTCTGATATCTGAGGGAAATGTAGCCGATGACCGACATGGTAAACGCTCCGAGCGTGTCTACAATCAAATCCTTCATCGTGTCGCCGAGCGCCGCGCGCCCGGCCAGGAGGGACCCGTTTTCCAGCGCGTATTTCTGCATGTTGGTACGCAGCACCGCGTCGGCTAAAAACTCATAGATTTCCCAGAAGACGCCCAGCGTTACCGCGAAGCAGAACGCGAAAGTGACGACAAACAGGGGGCTGAGGTTTACCGGGACCCGGTCGGTGTTATTTAAAAAGTTGATAAAAGAGAAACCAAGGGCGCCGAGCATGGCGCCGCTGAAGGTATGCAGGACGGTATCCCAATGGGGGACATGGTAGTAAAACGAACGCACTTCGCCCAGATAGATGGCGCAGTAAAGGAACAACGCGTAAAAAATCATCATATTGGAGGGGATTTCCAACCGCGCGCGCCGTTTGAGCAGGGGAGGCAGCGCCATTGCAACCAGGCCGAGGGAGCATTGCAGCAGCATCAGCACATATTCGCTCTTGGTGCGGCGGTAAGGCTGATCGGGAATGGGCTGTGAGGGCGCTTTTGCCATGACCGCAATGATATAGACTACCGAAACGATCAGGGAAAACAGCACGAAATAATTGATGCCCCTCTGCCATCTGACCCTGGTCGCCAGTTTCATCTGCCTCGCCCCCAAACCTGTTTTTATCAGTATAACACAGCCTGAAACGGAAGGAAAGCCGCGAATTGCCGAAAAATGGAAGCAGACCGTGAAAGCATTGAAAAACCGCGCGGGGCGGCGCTCACAACAGAGCGCCGTTTTCCCGCGCGGTTTGCGCATACCAGTGTGCGGAATCTTTCGGAATCCGCCGTCCGGTCGGATAATCGATGTAGACCAGCCCCATCCGTTCGTCATAGCCGCTGTGCCACTCAAAATTATCGGTCAGGCTCCAGTGGAAATAGCCGCGCACCGGAACCCCTTCCTCCGCGGCCTTTCGGAGCGACAGCAGATACCGGTGCAGAAAGTCGATGCGGTCGGGGTCGTGGACGCGCCCGTCCAGAAATATCCGGTCGTTGCAGGACTGCCCGTTTTCGGTGATATAAAGCGGCAGCCCGTACCGGTCGTAAAGGAACCGGCTGCCATGGAACATGACTTCCGGGGTTACCGGCCATTTCAGCGCGGTGCGCGGAAAGCCCGGATCTTTTGCGACGGCGTTTCCCGCTTCGTCCATCGGGGTCCCGCTATAGACATTGACGCCCAAAAAGTCAAGCGGCTGGCGGACAATCGCCCATGCCGCGGAGGGCAGCCGCTCGGCAAAGTTGCGCAGCATAGCGGGCGCGTCCGGCTGGTAGTACCCCAGAACCGCCGCGTCAAGGAACCAGCTGTGGGTGAACAGCCAATCCTTTTCCGCCATGGCAAACGAGTCGCGGTATGCCGCGGTGCGCGCCGCAGCCGTGTCCCGCACAGGATAGCAGAGCCTTCCGGTAGAGGCGATGCCGATTTGCAGCGGCGCCGCGCTGTTTTCCCGCAGGGCGCGGGCCGCAAGCCCGCCGGCGACTAAAACGTTGCGCGCACAGCTTAATAGGGCGCGCGTATTCAATCTGAGTCCCGGTGCGTGGATGCCCTCGCCGTAGCCGAGGCTGAGGAAACACTGCGGTTCGTTAAACGTGATATAATGGCGCACTCTGCCGTCAAAGTGCCTTGCAATCAGCGCGGCATATCCCGCAAACGCTTCCGCCGTCCGGCTGTTCTGCCAGCCGCCCTCCCGCTCAAGGCTTTCGGGGAGGTCCCAATGATAAAGCGTGAGAAACGGGGTGATTTTGTTTTCCAGCAGCAGGTCAACCAGCCTGTCATAGTAAGCCAGCCCCTTTTGGTTCACATAGCCGCGCCCTTCCGGGAAAATGCGCGGCCAGCTGATGGAAAACCGGTATGCGGTAAGCCCCAGCTCCCGCAGGAGAGCGACATCCTCCTCCATCCGGCGGTATCCGTCACAGGCGGTGTCGCCGGTTTCTCCACGGGCGATGTGCCCGGGCGTGTGGCAGAAGGTGTCCCAGATGCTGGGGCCCCTTCCGTCGGCGTCCCAGCTGCCCTCCGTCTGATAAGCGGAGCTTGCCGCGCCCCAGAGAAATCCCTCGCGAAACCCCATGCAATCTCTGTCCCCCTTAAATTGTGACCTCTATTTCACGGACGGATTTGCCGGGCGCGGGGGGAATCAGGTGCCCCTCCACCGGCTGTCCGTCCGCCCGGATCGAAAATTGGCCGGTGCGCTTGACGCTGACGCGGTATTTTGTGCCGCGGAACAGCCTTACCGCGCGGTAACCGGGCAGGGAAGCGGGCAGGCAGGGCCAAAGCTCCAGCCCGTCGTAACCGGGGCGTATGCCGAGGATATACTGGCTCACATTCACAAACGTCCACGCGGCGGTGCCGGTGAGCCAGCTGTTTTTCGCTTCCCCGAAACGCGGCGATTCCACGCCGGCGATCATCTGGCTGTAAACGTACGGCTCGGTGCGGTGGATATCGCCGAGCTCCTCCAGATAGGCGGGGCAGGTGCGCCGGTAGATCTCAAACGCTTCCTCCGGGTCTCCCGCGACGGTTTCGGCAATGCTGACCCAGGGATTGTTATGGCAGAAGATGCCGCCGTTTTCTTTGAATCCGGGCGGGTAGCTGCTGATTTCGCCCAGCTCCCTGTGATAAGAGGAATAGCAGGGCGTGAGCAGGCAGGTGCCGAATTTGGTGGTGAGCCGTTTTTTAACGCTTTTCAGCGCGGTTTTGGCATAGCCCTCTTTCAGTCCGACGCCCGCGAGGACACAGAATCCCTGCGGCTCAATGTAGATTTGCCCTTCCTCGCATTGCCGGCTGCCCACTTTGCCGCCGAACGCGTCGTACGCGCGCAGGAACCATTCCCCGTCCCAACCGCTGCGCAGAATGGCCTGTTCCATCTCATCTGCGGCGCGCAGGGCCTTTTCGGTCTCTTCCGCGCCGCCCCAGCGGCGGCAGATTTCGGCGTATTCGCGCCCGTATTTGACAAACATGGCCGCGATAAATACGCTTTCCGCTTTTCCGCTCTCAAAATTGGCGCAGGTCTGGAAACTTTCGCCCGGTTCATCGGAGAAACAGTTCAGGTTGAGGCAATCGTTCCAGTCCGCGCGCCCGATGAGCGGGAGCCCATGGGGACCCAGATGGGTCAGGATATAGCGGAAGCTGCGCCGCAGGTGCTCAAACAGCGACTGCGTGTGGTTGGGGTTGCTGTCAAACGGCACCTGCTCGCGTAAAATCGAGCTGTCGCCGGTTTCGCGCAGATAGGCGGCGGCGCAGGCGATCAGCCAGAGCGGGTCGTCGTTGAAGCCGGTTCCCGCGTCGGCGTTTCCCCGGCGGGTCAGCGGCTGGTACTGGTGCCAGGTGCTGCCGTCCTCAAACTGGATGGAGGCGATGTCCAGAATCCGCTGACGCGCGCGGTCGGGAATCAGATGGACAAAACCCAGCAGGTCCTGGCAGCTGTCGCGGAACCCCATCCCGCGCCCCGTCCCGCTCTCGAAATAGCTGGCGCTGCGGCTGAGGTTAAAGGTCACCATGCACTGGTACTGGTTCCAGATGTTCACCATCCGGTCGAGCCGCTTGTCCCCGCTCTCGATCTGAAACCGCCCAAGAAGGCTGTCCCAGTAGCTCTTGAGCGCGTCCAAAGCGGACTGCGCCTGTTCTTCTGTGGAAAAACGGGAAAGCATGGCGCGGGCAGGCGCTTTATTGATGACGCCCCGTTGTTCCCATTTATCCTCTTCCGGGTTTTCACAGTAGCCCAGCACGAACAGGAAGGTTCTGGATTCGCCGGGTGCGAGGGCCAGTTCGAGACAGTGGCTGGCAATCGGCGACCATCCGCTGGCGACGCTGCCCCTGCTTCTCCCTTCGGCAACAGCGGCGGGGGCGTCCCATCCGCCAAACCGGCCCAGGAACGCCTCGCGGTCGGTGTCGAATCCCGAAACAGGGGCATTGACGCTGAAAAACGCATAGTGGTTGCGCCGTTCGCGGTATTCGGTTTTATGATAAACGACAGAGCCGTCGATTTCCACTTCCCCGGTATTATAGTTGCGCTGGAAGTTCTGCGCGTCGTCCGGGGCGTTCCAGAGACACCACTCGACGGCGCTGAACAGCTGGATGTTTTTCGGTAAGCCGGTGCGGTTATGCAGCGTCAGCCTGTTGATTTCACAGGCCTCGCCCAGCGGGACAAAGCAGGTGAGCGCGGCACAAAGGCCGTTCTTTTCCCCTTCAATTACCGTATAGCCAAGCCCGTGGCGGCACTGATAGCGGTCCAGGGGGGTGCGGCAGGGGAGAAAGCCCGGGTTCCAGGTTTCGCCGTCCTCGCGTATGTAATACCGGCGTCCGCCGTCGTCGGGCCCCGCGTTATTATAGCGGTAGCGGGTGATGCGCCGCAGCTTCGCGTCGCGGTAAAAGCTGTATCCGCCGCCGGTGTTTGAAATCAGGCTGAAAAATCCGTCGTTGCCCAGATAGTTGATCCATGGAAGCGGTGTGGCGGGGGTATCGATGCAATATTCCCGCGCTTTGTCGTCAAAAGCCCCATATTTCATAATAGGTGGCCTCCATTCTGCCGCGGGCCTGGACCGGCGGCGGGTTTCAGAAAAAACCGTAATTTTAGAATTCAGAAAACGATTAAGTTATTGCTTTTACTTTACAATATTTCAGTAAAAAATGCAATAGGGTAAAAAAATTCCTTTTTAATGGGGTTTATGAAGATGAAAAGCCCGTCAAGACATAAATTTAATAAAAATGAAAAATGCGAAAAATTCGAAAATTTGGCGAAAAGCACATCGAAAACATGCTTAAATAGATAGAAAGGACAAACATGACTTGTAAAAGCTTCACATAATTAGTGCTAATAGACTAAAAATTCGTAATCGTACTTGACTTTGTTGTGCAAATAAATTATACTCTAATTACGAAAACGATTAAGTTAAAATTTTGCCTCCATAATGTAAAAATGTTATGATAGGTTCAGAAAACG
This sequence comes from Bacillota bacterium, assembly GCA_023394255.1. Lineage (GTDB taxonomy): Bacteria > Bacillota > Clostridia > Oscillospirales > Ruminococcaceae > Anaerotruncus. Next base: position 6,866 of record JAEXAZ010000021.1, read on the forward strand.
ATTACTTTATGCGGAGGGAAAAAATATGGTATCCATCAAAGATATCGCGGCTCGCTGCAACGTGTCCGCGGCTACGGTCAGCAAATCGCTGAACGGGCACCGGGACATCAGCCAGGAAACCCGGATGCGCGTCTGCCAGACGGCCCGCCAGATGGGCTATCTGCCCAATTCTGCGGCGCGCGCGCTCAAAACCAACCGGACCTACAACATCGGCGTGCTGTTTGTTGACAAAACCCACAGCGGCCTGCGGCACGAATATTTTTCCACCGTGCTGGACAGCGTCAAGGTGGAGGCGGAGCGGCTGGGATATGATATCACTTTCATCAGCCAGAACATCGGCCAGCGCCCGATGAGCTATTACGAACACTGCCGCTACCGCGGCTGTGACGGCGTGGTGACCGCAAGCATCGACTTTAAGGACCCCGGCTTTCTGGAACTGGTGGAAAGCGATATCCCGGTGGTTACCATCGACCACGTTTTCAATAATCGCACGGCGATCCTTTCCGATAACATTAAGGGCGTCCGCGACCTCGTGCTTTATATTCACCAGTGCGGCCACCGGAAAATCGCGTTTATCCACGGAGAAAATACCTCTGTTACGCAAAAGCGCATGGCCAGCTTTTACAGGACCTGCGAGGAACTGGAAATCGACGTTCCCGAAGCCTACGTCCGGCAGGCGTTTTACCATGATCCCCGGTCAAGCGGGCGCGCGACGCGGGAGCTGCTTGCGCTGGCCGACCGCCCCACCTGCATCATGTATCCCGACGATTTTTCGTTCATCGGCGGTATGAACGAGATTGAAAAGGCGGGGCTGCATATTCCGGACGACATCAGCGTGACCGGGTACGACGGCATCTATCTTTCCCAGGTGCTGCGTCCGCGGCTGACTACCCTCCGTCAGGATACCGACGGGCTTGGCAGGGAAGCGGTCGAGCGGCTGGTCGAGATGATCGAGCATCCGAAAACGGCGCTTCCGCGGCAGGTACTGGTGGAGGGGGAACTCCTTGAGGGCGGCTCTGTGAAGAAATTATGATTCCGTGCCCAATATCGGCAGTCCGATTCCCGATACAACAAGCTGATTTGCAGAATGAAAAAGGAGGAAAATTCATGCGTACCTTACAAAAAGTGATTTCCTGCGGCCTTGCCTTGCTGATAACGGCGTCTGTTTCCGCCTGCGGCGGCTCCAAACCCGCCCAGCCGGAATCACAGGCGGCCCCCGATGCTTCCGCGGCATCCTCCGAGGCGCCCGCCGCGGAGGGAAGCTCCGGGAAAGTCCTGCGCATCTATTGCTGGAACACCGAGTTCCAGGACAGGTTCAACGCTTATTTCAAGGATAAGCTGCCTGCCGACGTCAGCGTTGACTGGGTGATTACCCCCAGCGACGACAACGCCTATCAGAACAAGCTGGACACCGACCTGAAAAACCAGGCGTCCACTGCCGACAAGATCGACGTTTTCCTGATTGAGGCAGACTATGCGCTCAAATATGTCAATTCCGATTATTCGCTGGATGTCAGGGGGGACGTCGGGCTCACTGACGACGATCTGAAAGACCAGTACCAATATACGCAGGAGATTGCTACCGACAGCAACGGAAAATTGAAAGCGGTCTCCTGGCAGGCGACGCCGGGATTGCTGGCCTACCGCCGTTCGATCGCCAAGGACGTCCTCGGCACCGACGATCCCGTTGAAGTCCAGAAACAGGTCAGCGACTGGGATAAATTCAATGCCGTCGCGGTCAAAATGCACGACAAAGGCTACAAGATGCTGTCCGGTTATGAGGACTCCTACCGCACCTTCTCCAACAACGTCTCCGCGCCGTGGGTTGACGAAACCGACACCATCCGCATCGACCCGAACATTATGAAATGGGTGGAGCAGACCAAGGAATATACGGATAAAGGCTACAACAACAAAACCAAACTCTGGGCGCCTGAATGGAACGCCGACCAGGGCCCGGCC
>JAEXAZ010000084.1 GCA_023394255.1 Bacillota bacterium
CGTTCAGGTCATGCGCCCCTATATCACCCACCTTCACTTCGGCAATGCAGTGGTAAAACCCGGCTGTGACGGATACGGCGACCTGCATCCCCGCTTTGGATACCCCAACAGCGCCAACGATACCCCCGAATTGCTGGACTACCTCCGGGTGCTGAGAGAGGAAGGCTTTTTCCGCAGCGATATTCCCCTTGTATTTTCGATGGAAGTCACCCTCCGTCCCGGTGAGGACGGCAATATTGTTTTGGCCAACACCAAACGGGTGTTGAATCGCGCATGGGCCCTATTAGAAGATTGATTGGAGAGGAGCGGCATCCTATGAAAATTGTCATACTGGACGGCTATACGGAAAACCCCGGTGACCTGAACTGGGATAGTATCAAAGCGCTTGGAGACGAACTGACGGTCTATGACCGTACTTCCCTGACCAATATAAAGGAAGTAAATGAGCGGATTGGAGACGCTGGGATCGTCTTCACCAACAAAACTCCTCTGTGCAGGGAAACCTTTGAAGCCTGCAAAAACATAAAATACGTGGGAGTGCTGGCCACCGGCTATAATGTGGTGGATGTAGCCGCAGCGAGGGAAAAGGGAGTTACCGTTACCAACATCCCCTCCTATGGTACCGACGCGGTGGGGCAGTTTGCCATCGCCCTGCTGCTGGAAATCTGCCATCATGTCGGCCACCATGACAAGGCGGTACACGAAGGCCGCTGGGAAAGTTGCCCCGACTTCTGCTTTTGGGATTACCCCCTTATCGAGCTGGCCGGAAAAACAATGGGCATTATCGGTTTTGGCCGCATCGGACAGGTGACCGGGCGCATCGCCAAGGCTATGGGAATGAAGGTGGTTGCTTTTGATGAACACCCCAACGATTCCGGCAGGGCGATTGCAGACTATGTCGGGCTGGAGGAGCTTTTGGCCCAATCCGATGTCATCAGCCTTCACTGTCCCCTTTTCCCCTCCACCGAAGGCATAATCAATAAGAACAACATTGCCAAAATGAAAAATGGGGTCATCCTCATGAACAACAGCCGGGGGCCGCTGATTGTGGAGCAGGACCTGGCAGATGCCTTAAACAGCGGCAAAGTGTACGCGGCGGGCCTGGACGTTGTCTCTTCAGAGCCCATCAAAGGCGATAATCCCCTGCTGAAAGCCAAAAACTGCATTATCACCCCTCACATCAGTTGGGCGCCTAAGGAAAGCCGCCAGCGCCTGATGGATATCGCCGCGGACAATTTAAAACAGTTCCTGGAAGGCAACACCGTTAATGCGGTGACGCTCTGACAGAATCGTTCAAAGTGTGATCTTCGCCTGACTGCGGACAATCTGACGCGGTTTTTAGCGATTCGTACCGCCCGCTTCCTGAAGTCTTCATCATATTTCTTTCGTGATTTGGACATTTCGATAAGCTTCTTTTCCTTCGGCTGTGTCTTATCATACTGCCCGATATTTCAATACCGACCCTGTGAATAAAATTCAGTAATGAATTACGGTTTCGGAATTTGCAGAAAAAATTTATCATTTGCGCCGAGAGCGGCTTCCTGTTCCCATGATCATGGGAACAGGAAGCCGCTTTTTATTTGAGATTTTTTAAATTTTTCACAAAAACGGAAAAAAATCGCCTTCAGGGCGGTATAAGTGAAAGGAGGGGCGTGTGAAATAATGCAAAGGATGCTGCAATTATGGCGGTACTTCCGGATTTGGCAAAATTGTAGTCAGGTGCGTATATTGATATCAGGGTACAGGCGCACCTGACTCTGTCGTCGCCTGTTGTCCCGTGGCTGTTGATGAATGGGCGATTTCCATTTAAAAAATTACGGAACAGCCGGAGCATCTATGCCCGGACAGTTTCCAGCCATGCTCCGGCATCTGAAACAGATGACAGAAAGCAAAGGAATCATTATTTAAAATCATTGCGAAGGAGTGTCACAATGTCCACTGAATTATTGATCGAAATCCTGAAAATCGTCGGATACGTCCTGTTGGGCGGGCTGTCTTTGTATCTGAAAACCAAAGAAAATCTAAAAGAAAAAGCGGCCGGCGTAATTGCGGAAGCCGAAACGGAATATAAAGACGTGACCAATGCGGGAGGCGCAAAATTTGAATGCGCGGTAGAAAAGCTGTATGCACTGGTGCCCGCCGCTTTCAAACCTGTCATTACCCGTGCTATAATCGGAAATATCGTTCAGAGCGTGTTTGACAGCGTGGAAGCCTACGCCAAAACGCAGCTTAATAAGGTTGCCGAAAAAATCACGGCAGGAAACGGGGAGCAAGGAGAATGATCACCCAGAAAACGACGCCAAACCAAATGGAACGCAAGGACAATCATGGCAAAGTGTGGATACCCGATGTGATGGTGTACCACATCGCGGACGGCACTTATACTGGAACCATCAGCTGGGGACAGCTGTCCAGCAGCTATGTATCCTCTCACTTTGTCATAGCAAAGGACGGACGCATCACCCAGCTTGTGCCGCTGCATATGGCGGCCTACACGCAGGGCCTTAATTATAACAGCACGGGGGAAACACCCATGCCGATACAGTCTGCTTCACGGCTGGTAAGAGTGCGTGCGGTCAATCCGAACTGTTATTGTCTCAGCATCGAGTTTGAAGGTTTCTACGCCGATTTCTACAGCAATGGCGTTCTCCAATACCAGGGCTGCAAAGGGGCCATTACGGAGGCACAAATTGCGGCAGCCGTCGAGGTCGAGCAGTATTGCAATGAACAGTTGAAGTCCATTTATGGCGAGTCCGCCGGCATACCCGCTGACCGCGAACACCACATGGGCCATTGCGAGATCAATCCGATTAACAGGCCTGACTGTCCGGGAGAACTGTTCCCGTATGATGAAATCCTGAGTCGGATTTCTTCCCCCGACAATTTGGAAACAAAAACGCTCTATCGGGTGCAGACCGGTGCGTTTTCGAAGAAAGAAAATGCGGAAAAACTCGCAGCTGAGTTGCAAAACAAAGGATACCAGACAATCATCAAAAGCGAATGATGGGAAACAGCAGGAAAGGCGCCCGCAGATTGTGATCTGCGGGCGCCTTTCCTGCTTTATGTTGCCTTTGCTTCCTGATTTCCTTTGACGGATTTCCGGATGACCGCGACAAGCAGCGTAACAGCCGGCAGAATGATTTCAAAGAAAGTGGAATAGTGTGCGGCAATATTGCTTCCCCAGTACGCATGGTCCGCAGCGGACGGAAACACATTGCTTGCAAATCCGACTGACAAGGCCGCGACGACTGATGCCAGGACTTTATAGGATTTCAGGCGGAACAACTGGGAAATGGCTTTTACAGTCGCATACAGCAAAACAGAGATTTTGAAGTGGACTAAAATAATCAGGATGAATATAAATAATACTTCGGATTTAATGATCATCTGCTCGATGCTGATTAGCCTGATTGCTTCAAATGTCGGAAGAGCCAGATAGGAATTCAATCCTCCCAAAACGGCCGTATCTCTTACAATCACAACCAAAACCGTCAAGGCTCCAAAGGTAAGCCCCGCGTATACGGGCTTTCTGAGGCTGGTCGGGTGATCGACGTAAGGGAACAGCATCATAAAGCAGATGATTTCGCTGAAAGGAAGAATTGTCATGATGTGAGTTGCCTGAATGTATTTCCCGGCGGGAAGAGAAAACATGGGCAGAAAATTATACCTGTGCATCTGATTAAAAAGCAGCGAGCCGTTAATCGCGATGAATAACACTATAACAATTGCAAAAAGCGCGCTGTATCGGGTCATTGTCTCTATCCCTTTTCTCACAGCCCAGACCGAGACAAAAATAATCATAATCAACACCAAAACCATTGGTGTCTCGGGCATGACATAACTAACC
>JAEXAZ010000114.1 GCA_023394255.1 Bacillota bacterium
ATTGAGCTTTTCGCGGCAATCGACGGCGTATTCTGCATAGATCTGGAAAAATTGAACGCCATTAACAGCATTGACGAACTGATGATAGCGGCCCTCAGCAATTATTATCCCGTCAAAGCGGGGGCCAAGCTCGCCGGGACCCGGGTGATTCCGCTGGTGGTCGACGAAAAAAAATTGCAGGAGGCGGAAAGAATCGCGGGAAATACGCCGATTTTCAGCCTGAAACCGTACCGCAGAAAAAAGTGCGGCATTGTGACGACCGGCAACGAGGTATTTTACGGGCGCATTCAAGATACGTTCAGCCCGGTCGTTGTGAAAAAGCTGGAGGAATTCGGCGCGGAAATCCTCGGAGTGACTTACTGCGGGGATGAGCCGGAAAGTATTACAGCCGCAATTCAGGAATTTCTGGCGCAGGGAGCGGATATGGTTATCTGTACCGGCGGTATGAGCGTAGACCCTGACGACCGCACACCGGCGGCTATCCGCGCGACAGGTGCCAAGATCATCAGCTACGGCGCGCCGGTTTTGCCGGGGGCGATGTTCCTGCTCTCCTATCTGGACGGCCGCCCGGTTCTCGGGCTGCCGGGATGTGTCATGTACGCCAAACGCACCATCTTCGATCTCGTTCTGCCGCGGCTGATGGCGGACATCCCGATTGCCAAACAGGACCTGGCGAAGCTTGGAAACGGCGGGCTGTGCCTGAGCTGCGAAGTTTGCCATTTTCCAAACTGCGGCTTCGGAAAGGGTGGGCACTGATGGAAAACGGGTTAACGCATCTTGACGCGCATGGCAACGCGGTGATGGTGGATGTCGGCGGAAAAGCGGTCACGGAACGTGCCGCCACCGCAAAAGGCGAGATCCGGGTGGGTGAAAAGGCGTTTGCCGCAATCGAGAGCGGCGCCGTCGGAAAAGGCGATGTGCTCGGGGTCGCCCGCATAGCGGGAATCATGGCGGCGAAACAGACATCAGGCCTGATCCCGCTCTGCCATCCGTTGATGCTGACCAAATGCGCGGTGGAGTTCGAGCTGCATCCGGAAACCCGGACGGTGGAGGCGGTCTGCACCGTTCAGGTGGGCGGAAAAACCGGCGTGGAGATGGAAGCGCTGACCGGCGCGTCGGTGGCGCTGCTGACAATTTACGACATGTGCAAGGCGATTGACCGGGGAATGGTGATCGGAAACCTGCACCTTGTCAGCAAATCCGGCGGAAAATCCGGCGATTTCCGGTTTGAGGAAAATCAGGGTGAAACAGGAAACCCTTTTTGAGAAAAGCAGGTGAAAAGATGATTGACTCGCAGGGCAGAACCATTGATTATTTAAGGATCAGCGTTACCGACCGCTGTAATCTGCGCTGCGTTTATTGCATGCCGGAAGAGGGGGTCACCCCTATGGCGCATGATGAGATCCTCACCTACGAGGAGTTGGAACGGATCTGCGCCTGCGCGGCAAAGCTGGGCATCCGCAGGCTGAAGCTGACCGGCGGGGAGCCGCTCGTCCGCCTTGGCATTGTGGACCTGGTGCGGCGGCTCAAGGCTGTGGAAGGAATCGAGCAGGTCACCATGACCACGAACGGGGTGCTGCTCGGCGAGGCTGCTTCCAGCCTGGCCATGGCGGGGCTGGACGGAATCAATGTCAGCCTGGATACTTTGGACCGGCGGGAGTTTGCAAAAATCACGCGCCGGGACGAACTGCCCCGGGTGCTCGACGGCATCAACAGCGCGCTGGAGGCCGGCCTGCGGGTGAAGATCAACTGTGTGCCGACAGGGCGGTCCGACCCGGACGGGCTTTTGAATATCGCGGCGATCGCAAAGGAAAAGCCGGTGCAGGTACGTTTTATCGAGATGATGCCCATCGGGTTGGGCGAGCGCTTTGAAGGCCTTCCCGAGGAAAAGCTGAAAGCCTGCATGGAGGAGCGGTTCGGAAAGCTGCGCCCCTGTTCAGACAGGCTCGGAAACGGGCCCGCGGTTTATTATTCCCTGAAAGGCTTCGCCGGTCATATTGGGTTTATCAGCGCGGTAACGGAAAAATTCTGCGGCGGCTGCAACCGTGTGCGCTTAACGGCTTCCGGTTTTCTGAAGCTCTGCCTGCATTATGACCGCGGTGTTGACCTGCGGGTGCCCATGCGTTCGGGAATGGATGACGCGGAACTTCTGCGGCTGCTGGAGCGTGCGATTGCGCAGAAGCCGGCGGCCCATCACTTTGGGCAGGCTGTGGTTGCCCATCGGGAGCTGCACAGCATGGCACAGATAGGAGGATAATGAAATGGGGAAGGTTATTGCGGTCTGTATCAGCGAAAAACGCGGGACACAGAAGAAAAATATAGGCTCCGCCCGGTTTCAGGAAAACTGGGGGATTCAGAATGACGCCCACGCGGGGGGCTGGCATCGCCAGGTGAGCCTGCTTTCCTATGATAAAATAGAGGCGTTCCGTGCGCGCGGCGCAGAGGTCGACGACGGTGCTTTCGGCGAGAACCTTGTGGTTTCCGGCATTGATTTCCGCGGCCTGCCGGTCGGAACCATTCTGGAATGCGGCGGGGTGGTGCTGGAGATGACCCAGATCGGCAAGGAATGCCACTCCCATTGTGAAATCTATCATAAAATGGGGGAATGCATCATGCCGCGGGAAGGCGTGTTTGCCCGTGTTTTAAAGGGCGGAACCATTTCCGCCGGGGACGTAATGGAGGTGCGCCGTGTTCAAAGTTGCGATTATTACAGCCAGCGATAAAGGGTTCGCCGGACAGCGCGAGGATATCAGCACGCAGGTGGCGCGGGAACTTGCGGAGGAGGCGGGCTATGAGGTGGCCTGCTGCACGCTGCTGCCTGACGAACGGGAACAGCTTGCCGCCGAGATGCGCCGCATCTGCGACGGGGGGCTTGCCGACCTGATCCTGACCACCGGCGGCACCGGGTTTTCTCCGCGGGACTGCATGCCGGAAGCTACGATGGATGTGGCGGAGAGGGTTGCCCCCGGTATCGCCGAGGCTATGCGTTATTCTTCGATAAACATAACGAAACGCGCAATGCTTTCCCGCGCTGTTTCGGTAATCCGGGGCTCCGTGCTGATTATCAACCTGCCCGGGAGCCCAAAGGCGGTCCGCGAAAATCTGACGTTTATCCTGCCCGAACTTCGGCATGGGCTGGAAATATTAACTGGGCGCGCGCAGGATTGTGCGCGTACCGAACAAAAGGAGAGAAAACTATGAAACGAACAATCTGCAGCATGCTCGCTCTTGTCATGGCGCTGTCAATGGCGGCATGCGGAGCAAACCCGGCGGCATCCTCTTCGCAGGAGCCTTCCTCGCAACCGGCCTCTTCGGCCGCGGTTTCGTCGGAAGCCCCATCTTCCGAGGCGGCTCCCGCAGAACAGGTGGAGCTGCTGGTGTCGGCGGCGGCCAGCCTGACCGACTGCATGACCGAGATCAAAGGCCTCTATGAAGGGGAAAATGTCGGAATCACCATTACCTGCAATTTTGCCGCTTCCGGCGCGCTTCAGCAGCAGATCGAACAGGGAGCGCCCGCCGACGTCTTCTTCTCCGCCGGCAAAAAGCAGATGCAGGCCCTTTCAGACGCGGAGCTCATGGATGATTCCACAGTCAGGGATATCGTGGAAAACAAGGTCGTCCTGATCACGCCAAAAGGCGGCACAAAGCTGACATCGTTTGAGGAACTTGCAAATGTGGGGCAGATCGGCGTCGGGGAACCGGAAACCGTCCCGGTTGGGCAGTATACCGCGGAAGTATTTGAAAATCTGAAACTGGCGGATGTTTTAAAAGACAAATTGGTCTACGCGAAAGACGTCCGCGAAGTGCTTTCCTGGGTGGAAACCGGGAATGTGGATGCGGGCGTGGTTTATGAAACAGACGCTAAAATCAGCGATAATGTGGAAATCTCCTGCACCGCGCCGGAAGATTCCCATAAAAAGGTGATTTATCCGGTCGGCGTAGTCAAAGAAAGCAAAGCGGCGGATGAAGCCAAAGCATTTGTGGAATATCTGTTTGGGGATGAGGCAAAAACAGTATTTCAAAAATATGGATTTTCACCCGTGGCGTAAGGAATCAACCTTCATAATCACCCAACAGGAAGGAGGTGACCGCCATGCCGTTTGACTGGTCGCCGCTGGCCATATCCCTTCGTACCGTGATTTTTGCCGGAGTGCTGGTATTTGCCCTGGGAATTGGGTTCGCCCGGCTGTTTTTGTATGCGGGCGGACGCACGAAGTGGATCACAGACGTGATTTTCACGCTGCCGCTCGTGCTTCCCCCTACGGTAATCGGATTCTTTCTGCTGGTGCTGTTCGGAAAAAACAGCCCGGTTGGGAAAGCGCTTGCACAGATAGGGCTGTCGCTGATATTTACATGGCAGGCCACCGTGGTTTCTGCGGTCGTTGTGTCTTTCCCATTGATGTACCGTGCGGCAAAGGGCGCTTTTGAACAGGTGGACGAAAATCTTGTCTGGGCTGCCCGGACCCTGGGAATGTCCGAATGGACTATTTTTATCCGCGTATTGGTTCCCCAGGCATGGCCCGGGATTGCGGCGGGAACGGCGCTTTCCTTTGCACGCGCGCTCGGCGAATTCGGCGCGACGCTGATGATTGCCGGGAATATCCCGAGGCGTACCCAGACAATTCCGATTGCCATTTATTTTGCGACTGCGGCGGGCAACATGCGTACAGCCGCGATTTGGGTCGTGGTGATCACCGCGGTATCCTGTCTGGCGCTCGGGCTGATGAATTACTATAACGCACGGGCGAAAGGAGGCGGGGCATGAGCCTTCTGGTGGACATCCGAAAGGAGTTTCAGGGGTTTTCCCTGAATATGCAGCTGGAAGCGGAGGACAAGGAGGTCCTTGGGATTCTTGGCGAGTCCGGCAGCGGCAAAAGCATGACTTTGCGCTGCATTGCCGGAATTGTAAAGCCGGACAGCGGCAAAATTATTCTGAACGGCAAAACGCTGTTTGACTCCGAAAAAGGAATCAACCTGCCGCCCCGCAGCAGGAACGTCGGGCTGATGTTTCAAAATTACGCGCTGTTTCCGCATATGACGGTGGAACAGAATATTGCCGCGGGGGTAAGAGAAAAACAAAAGCGCGAAACGCAGATTGCGAAAATGCTCCGGCTGCTGCATTTGGAGGGTTTGGAAACCCGCCGTCCGTGGCAGCTTTCCGGGGGGCAGCAGCAGCGGGTGGCTTTGGCGCGGATGATGGCGGCGGAACCGGAAATTCTGCTGCTGGATGAGCCTTTCTCCGCTTTGGATGGCCGTCTGCGCCGGGAGATCGAATCGGATTTCGCGGAGGCGCTGGAAATATTCGCCGGCCCGGCAATTCTGGTTTCCCATAATTTTAACGAAATATATCGATATTGCTCACGTACGGTCATTGTTTCAGACGGGGAAAAGCTGGAGGAAGGCGGCACAAAATTGCTGTTTTCCAGCCCAAAGAAGGTCGCGTCGGCAAAGCTGCTCTGCTGCCCGAACCTCACACAATTGGATCGTTCGGGGTACGCCCGGGATTGGGACCTTTATTTTGAACCTCCCGCCGCCGAAGAGGGCTGCGCATGGGTCGGGATATTCGGCGGGGACATCGAGCTTTGCACCGGGGGGGACGGCTTTTCTGTAAAAGTGCAGGAAATCTCTGAGAGCCTTCATGAATTCACCGTAAAGTTGGAGAGGGAGGGGGCAACGGGATCATTGTATGCCACCTGCTCCAAAACGCAGGCGGAAAAAACTCTAAAGCTGTCCTCCGCCGATACACTCTTTGCGAAACTTCCTGAGACAAAACTCCTTTTTTTACAAGACTGAACCGGTGGCTTCCGCTGACACAGGTCTTTAAACTGCCCGTATCATACGGGCAGTTTTTCATTTTTAATGGGAAATATGCTGACAAATTTAAGAAATTATTATTTTTTTGAAAAAATAATAATAAAAAACTATTACAAGTGTTAAAAATATGATATAATTAATTTATTCTTAATTTCTTATGGAGGGATTATAACCATGAACAAAGTCATTTCCGCAAAAAATGCCCCTGCCGCCGTTGGCCCTTATTCTCATGCGGTCATGGGCGGAAACGTCCTGTATACTTCCGGCCAGCTCGGCCTTGACCCGGCCAGCGGCGCTCTGCCTGAAGGGGTGGAAGCACAGGCAAAACAGGCGTTGGACAATCTGGGCGCAGTGCTGAAAGAAGCCGGAATGGATTACTCCGATGTGGTCAAAACAACAGTTTTCCTTGCGAACATGGCGGATTTTGCTGCAATCAACGCCATTTACGCAGAATATTTCAAAGGGGATTGCCCTGCCCGTTCCTGTGTACAGGT
>JAEXAZ010000154.1 GCA_023394255.1 Bacillota bacterium
CGGTGGACCTGGTTATCCTGATCGATTCCAAGCACGGCTACCTTCAGGAGGTGGATGAATTAATCAACGACATGACAAGCTCTCTTCGGATTTATGATTCCGGCAACGAGAAGCCAAGTTTTTTTACACTGCATACGTACGAGATGAAACCGGCTGAGATTGATTTGCTGTGTACGGTAGCGCGGGTTGTATTTTCAGCGAAGACGGGGATTCGTTTTAATGTGAAAGAAAATCCGTATGAGTTACTTGAGAAATATTAGCCTTCAAGGGGGAAACGGCGTTGGACACAGGGCATGCGCTAACAGCACAGGAGAAAGAAACAGAGAACCATGAATTTTTTAACGGCTTTGGGGCATTTGCCTGTGGGGGCAGACAATATGAAATTCTGCTGGAGGGGGATAACAGACCGCCGGCCCCCTGGATCAATGTTGTCTCAAACAAGAACTTTGGATTCCAGATATCGGAGTCGGGCGCGGGCTTTACCTGGAGTATCAACAGCAGGGAAAACAAGCTTACGCCCTGGTCGAACGATCCCGTAAGTGACAGGGCTTCCGAGGCAATCTATATTTTGGACGAAATAACCGGCGAGGTAATGACACCCATGTCCCTCGGAAGGTCTGACCGGGGCACTTACCGGGTAAGGCATGGCTTTGGATACAGCAGGTTCCTTCATGACGAAGCACTCGTTGACCAGGAGCTGACGGTTTTTACCCCTTTGGATGAGTCTTTGAAGCTATGGAGCCTTAAACTGACAAACCGTTCGGATAAAGTGAAATATCTGGGCCTGACCTATTATGTGGAATGGGTGATGGGTACGCACAGGGAGCACACCAATCCCTATATTCTGACCTCCTATGACAACGAGCATGAATGTTTATCTGCAAAGAACATCTATACCATGAATTTTCAAAACACCTATTCCTACCTGTTCTCCAGTGAAACGATCGTTGGGTATACCGGCGACAGGCAGGAGTTTCTGGGGCAGAGGGGCAGCATCCGGGAACCGCGGGGAGCGGAAGTCAAGCTGTCCCGCAATACGGGTGTATGCTATGATCCCTGCGGGGCAATTCAGGTATCTGTCGCGATACAGCCGCGGGAGAGCAAGACGGTGCTGTTCGGGCTGGGGCAGAACAGCAGCCCCGACGAGATCTACAAAATCAGATCCAAGTACAGGGATACCGCCGCCGCCGAAAAGGAGCTCGAAAGGGTGAAATCCTATTGGGACGAATTATTAGGGACGGTTCAGGTCAAGACGAAGGACAGGGCGGTCGATATTCTGGTGAACGGCTGGCTGCTCTATCAAACGGTGTCCTGCCGCATCTATGCAAGAGCGGGCTTTTATCAGTGCGGAGGAGCTTACGGATATCGGGACCAGCTTCAGGATGCCCTTTCGCTTCTCTTTGCAGATCCGGGTATTCTGCGCAGGCAAATTCTAATTGCCTGCAGCAGGCAGTTTGAAGAGGGGGATGTCCAGCATTGGTGGCATCCCCCCATGGGGATCGGGGTAAGAACGAGGATATCCGATGATTTGCTGTGGCTGCCTTATTGCACCGCCGCCTATGTCCGAAGCACCGGCGACGCCGCAATTTTAAAGGAGCTGGTGCCTTACATCAAAGGCCCGGTGCTTCAGGAGGGCCAGCAGGATGCAATGTTTACCCCGGAAATATCCGAGCGTTCCGAAAGCGTTTATGAGCATTGCAAAAAAGCCATCGCCCGGACCGGCTTTGGAGAACATGGGCTTCCCCTCATGGGGGGAGGGGACTGGAACGACGGCATGAACGAGGTAGGAATGATGGGGAAGGGGGAAAGTGTTTGGCTGGCATGGTTTTTATATACCGTGCTGGGCGACTTTATTCCCCTATGCGATCAGAAAGGCGACAGGGCCTATGGCCAGGAACTGGAACAGAAACGGGAAACCCTGCTTCAAAGCATTGAAGAACATGCCTGGGATGGGGAGTGGTATCTCCGGGCCTTTTATGACGACGGCTCGAAGCTCGGTTCCAAGGAGAACGATGAGTGCAGGATTGATTCCATCAGCCAGTCATGGAGCGTGATATCAAAGGGGGCGAAAAAGGAACGGGCGAAAACAGCAATGCAGTCGGCCTGGCGTTATCTGGTAAGGGAGGAGGATTCCCTCTCCCTGCTTTTGGCGCCGCCCTTTAACAAGACGGGCAAAAACCCGGGCTATATCAAAAATTATATCCCCGGCATGCGGGAAAACGGAGGCCAGTATACCCATGCGGCGGTTTGGCTGGCGGTTGCCGCGTCGATGCAGCGTGACTGTAACATGGCGCAAACCCTGTTCACCATGCTTAATCCGATTTACATCACGCAAAACAGAAAGGATGCGCTCAGGTACGAGAAGGAACCGTATGTAATGACGGCGGATATATCCCTTAGCCAGCCCTATACCGGAAGAGGCGGCTGGAGCTGGTACACCGGTTCCGCGGGCTGGATGTATCAGGGGCTGTTAAACTGGTTTCTGGGCATTCGGAAGGAGGGAAATGAGCTGGTCATCGATCCGGCGACGCCTGCAAGTTTCGGGGATTTTTCCATTGCATATAAATATGGAAGGTCTCTCTATGAAATCAGGGTTGAAAGCAGAAGTAAGGGAACGCTGACAACGGAAGCGATCACTCTGGACGGCAGGTCGATTCAGGGAAACAGAGTCTTATTGGAGGATGACGGAAAAAGGCACCGGATTATTGTATAATCCCTTATACTCAAGTGAATCATGCACTTTTGAGCGGTAATCCATATACTTTCTCCTTTTAAGAATCTATCATTATTATATACCCCGTAAGAAATTTGTTCTTGACAATTTTTGCTCAAATCAATTTATTTATGTTCCCAATTCATGAAGGCGGGACTTTTTCATATGCCTGCGGACAGACGGTATCGCTTTCATTCGGGCCGCAGTACCCATGCCGGCACGCAGGAATCACCGCCCCTTATTACAATAGCAGGCTTCATTTTCCAATCCTATTTCTATTGACCGATTCGGTTTATTGTGCTATACTGACGCCATAAACCGAATCGGTCAATAGTGTTCTTGGAGGGTAAGCGGATGGAAAAATTCAAAGGGCTTCCAAAAGGGAAGCAACAGCCCATCATTGAAGCGGCATTGAAGTGTTTTGGCAAATATGGTTATAAAAAGGCGTCCATGAAAGATATTGCCCAAAATAGCGGCGTATCCAAGCCAATGCTGTTTCACTATTTTGGAACAAAAAAGGAATTATACAGGTTCCTCACGGAATACGCCAGAAACGTGCTGCTGGACAGTTATAAACGTGACAAAATCGATACCTGTGAGGACTTTTTCGAGCGCATCATCATGGCATCTGAAATGAAAATGGGAATGCTGGAAAAGTATCCGCACCTGTCACAATTCATCGTTAGCATATTTACGGAAACCGATCATGAAGTTGCGGAAATTACAGATACGATGATGCCCAATGCCCAGGCGTTTTCGTATGGCTTCGTGATAAAAGAAGGGGACGTCAAAAAATTTAAAGAAGGTATCGATATAAAAGTGATTATGCGCCTCATTTTCCTTATGACGGAAGGATACGCATATGAAGTATCCGGGGGCAATTCCGATTTCAGCAACGTAACGGAAGAACTGAAAAGAATGATGCATATGCTGAAAAACAATCTATACAGGGAGGACTGTCTGTAATGTATATCCTGAATATCAAAGATAGGGAAGCCGCTTCGCTTGCGATGTCGGGCGGCAAGGGCGCAAGCCTCGCAAGACTGTCCCGGCT